>DATFRM010000465.1:0-3853 GCA_035263265.1 Actinomycetes bacterium | reverse complement strand
CAATACACCTGCTGGCCGTCGCCGGCGTCGAGCATGCCGTGCTCGTACGGTTCGAGCGTTGGGTAGCGCCTGGCCATATGTTGATCCTTTCGCAGGTCATGCCGCGCCAGGCACGCTAACCGAAATCGACGTGCGCCGGTCCGCTCCCGCCCGTGAGGATGGGTCATGGCCTTGTCCAGTGACGAATCCGCACGGCGACGGGTATGGGCCGCGTTCCCGCCGGCCGCCGAGGCGGCGCTGCGCAGCGGTCTGCCGCCGACGGACTTGCAGACGTTACTGCTCGACGTTGCCCGGAGCCGGGCCGCCGCGGTGACGCCGGCCCGGCTGCTGCGGCGCTGGGCGGAGGACCGGTTCGTCCGCCCGGCCACCAGCGACCCGCGTGTGCTCGCGGCGGTCGAGGCACAGCTGTGGGCACTGCTTCCGGACCGATTCAGCGGTGTCGACCTGTCGCCGGTCACGCCGCTGGGCACCGTGTCCGCGCTGTCCTCGCTCGACCAGAACCGGATGCTCACCACCGTCCGGGGGTCCGAGGCGGTCAGCGACCCGACCAACGCGCTAGCCATCGAGGCCGCGTCCCGGCGCCGGGAGCAGGGCCGGCACTCGCCGCCTGCGCCCGATGGCAGAGTCGACCTGGCCGCTTCGCATCGCGTGGTACGCGGTCAGCGGTTCACTGGTCCGAACGAGTTCGCGCACTTCAAGCTGTTCGCACTGGTCTCCAGCACTCGGGATCGCGGCTCGGGTCTGGTCGAGGCGGAAATGATCGTCGATCACCTCCGGTTCTACGCGGCCGCGATCGCCGCCTGCGCGCCAGGTACGCGGGGGGCGTTGGTGGTGTCGACGTTCCAGCGCAGCGCGGCGGACGAGCGCCTGGACGACCTGCTGCCCGACCTGGACCAACTCGGTCCGGCCATCGTGGTTCGCCGCGATCGGGAGCGGACCCACGGGCGCGGCTACTACACCTCGCATGCGTTGCGGATCGAGCTCGAGACCGCCGTCGGAGGCAGTGCCGACCTGGGCGATGGCGGCCTTACCGACTGGACCGCGCGGCTGCTCGGCGACGCCAAGGAACGCTGCCTCACCTCGTGCATCTCCGTGGAACGGCTCGCTGCGTCCGCCGGGTAGGCCGACGTACTTGTGCCCGTGTATTCCTGTGCGTATACTCGGTTGCGGATATACGGTACAGAGTACGAATTGGAGGCGGCGGTCTTGGCTAGGCGGCGGCACGTGCGCAACCCGCTGGCGCTTGCCGTGCTGACGTTCCTGTCCAGCCGGCCGATGTATCCGTACGAGCTGGCCTCAGTACTCCGCGCAACCGGCAAGGAGGAGACCATCAAGATCAACTGGGGGTCCCTCTACACCGTCGTGCAGAACTTGGAACGGCATGGCCTGATCGAGGAGGCGGGCACCACCCGGCAGGGCAGCCGGCCGGAACGGACCGCCTACGCCATCACCGACGCCGGTCGGGCGGAGATGCGCGACTGGCTGGGTGAGCTGCTGCGGGATCCGCAGAAGGAGTATCCAGTGTTCGCGACCGCGCTGTCGCTGGTGGGCGCGCTGCCGCCGGACGAGGTCATCGAGATGCTCGAAGGGCGGTTGGCCACCCTCGATGCCGAGATCACCGCGCACGAGGCCGAGCTGGCGGCGCTGCGCAAGCAACTACCGAGACTGTTCCTGATCGAGAGCGAGTACCTCAACGCGGTGCGCCGCGCCGAGGCCGAGTGGGTGCGTGCGCTGCTGAAGGACATGGAGACCGGCGCGATCGGTGATCTGGAGCCGTGGCGCGAGTATCACCGGACCGGAGCCATGCCGGCCGAGCTCGACTCGCTGCTGGCCAGCGTGGCCGACAGGAACGAACGGGAGGACCGCCCAGACTGACCGTTAGGACGGCCCCGGCACGATGCGGCAACACCGGCCGGGGCCCTGCACCCTCGAACCGATCCCGCGCTAACGGCAACCGGCAAGGTGTGACGCCACCGATTCTATCGGTCCTGGTCGCCGCGGGTCCGGTTCACGTCCGATCCGACCCACAAGGGAGACCAGATGAGCACCACCGCTGCGCCGGCAATTGCCGCGTACGAATTGGTGAAGACCTATCCCGGTGGCATCACGGCCCTCGACGGGCTCACCGTCGAAGTCCGGGCCGGCGAGGTGTTCGGCCTGCTCGGTCCGAACGGCGCCGGCAAGTCCACCGCAATCAAGATCCTGACCACGCTGGCCAAGCCGGACTCCGGCCGGGCCGTGATCAACGGCCACGACGTGCTCCGCCACCCCGATCGGGTTCGGCGGGGGATCGGCGTGGTCGCCCAGCGCTCCGGCGCCGACCCGCTGGCCACCGGCCGGGACAACCTCATGCTGCAAGGCCGGCTGTACGGGATCAGTGGTACCCGGCTCGAGCAGCGGGTGGCCGAGCTACTCGACCGGTTCGGTCTCGCCGAGGCCGCGGACCGCGCGGTCCGGACCTACTCCGGTGGTATGCAGCGTCGGCTCGACGTCGCGCTCGGCCTGATCCATCGCCCGCACGTGCTTTTCCTCGACGAGCCGACCACCGGGCTCGACCCGGAGACCCGGGCCGAGCTGTGGGCGGAGATCGGGCGGCTGGCTCATGACGGGCTGACCATCCTGCTCACGACGCACTACCTGGAGGAGGCCGACCGCTTGGCCGACCGGATCGCGCTGGTCGACCGGGGCACCGTGGTCGCGTCGGGCACCCCGGACCAACTGAAGGACCAACTCCGCGGCGATGCCGTGCACGTGGAGCTGCGGTCCGCCCTCACCGATGCGACCGAACCGGCGGTGCACGCAGTGATCGCGGCTCTGGCCGGGATCCGGGAGATCTCGGTCGACGGCCGCCGGGTCAGTGCCCGGGCCGACGACGGCGCGGCCGCGGTGCCAGCCGTGCTCGCCGCACTGGACCGGGCCGGCGTTCCGGTCGTCGCGGTGACAGTCGCTCGGCCGTCGCTGGACGACGTGTACCTGCGCCACGTCGGGCGCCGGTTCGCGGAGGCGGACGCCGACGCCACCGACGCAGCAACCTTGATCACGACAGGAGGATCCCGATGACCGCGGCACTTACCCAGACCTGGTGGATGACCCACCGCCAGATCAAGGCACTGCTGCGCCAGGCAGGCTTCGTAGTGATCACGCTGGTGCAGCCGGTCATCTGGCTGTTCCTGTTCGGCAGCCTGTTCCGGCGGATCGTCGAGCTCCCCGGCTTCGGCACCGGCTCGTACCTGGACTACCTGGTGCCCGGCGTGGTCGTGATGAACGCGGTCTCGTCGAACATGTGGACCGGCATGGGTGTGCTCGAGGAGATCGAGCGGGGAATCACGAACCGGTTCTTGATCACTCCGGTCAGCCGGGGCGCCATCATGAGCGCCTCGGTGATCACGGCCGGGATCAGCACCGCCGTGCAGTCGGTGATCATCGTCCTGCTCGGCTGGGCGGCCGGAGCGCACTACCCAGGGGGAGTGGGCGGCGTCGCGGTGCTCGTGATCACCTCGGTGCTGCTCGGAACCGTCTTCAGCGCGATGTCCAACGCGGTCGGCATGACGCTGCGGCAGCGCGAGACGATCATCGGGCTCAGCGTGTTCCTGCTGCTGCCGCTGACGTTCCTGTCCAGTGCGTTCATGGCTCCGACGCTGATGCCGGGCTGGATGCAGGACGCGGCCACGCTCAACCCGGTCAACTGGGCGCTGGACGCGGCCCGGGGCGCGCTGTCGGCCAGTCCGGACTGGGCGGCCGCATTCGGGTACAGCGGCCTGCTACTCGGCCTCGCGGTGCTGATGGTGTGGCTGTCCACGCAGACGTTCCGCGGCTACCAGAAGGCGGTCTGACGGCTGCTGCGTGCCCGGCT
>DATFRM010000464.1:0-5604 GCA_035263265.1 Actinomycetes bacterium | reverse complement strand
CGCGATCACCAGCAGCAGAGCCGGAACCAGCCAGCCGGGGAGTGCGGACATGCGCAGCAGGAGCGGTGCGCTACCTCGTTCCAGGGCCGCTCGGGGTCCCCGCCGCGGCGCACCGGGCGACTCGGCTTCCGCGCGCTGTCGAGCCGAGCGCGGGTCGACCGGCACGGGACCGCTGGTGGTCGGCGTGCCGGACGGGCGGCCGGCGTTCTGTCGCCGGGCCGGCCTGCGGCTACGGCGGTTCCTCGACACGTGCGGCGCCCCCTCGTAGTCGGTGCAGGTGACCATCCTGCCCGGTCGGTCGGCCCGAACGCACGTCATGCACAACCGGCCGCCGCGGCCTGCGGATCATTTTCGGCGCGCGCCAAGTGAGTGCGAGCCGGCGCCAGCGGATCCACGACTCATGGAGCACGATAGGGCGATGCTCGTCGTCACCAGGCACCGAAACCCGCAAGTGCAAGCCCGTGAGTTCCTGGGCGCGGCCAAGCACGCGCTTGCCGTGCTGGCCGACCAGCCCGGCTACCGCGGTGGCCGGATCGGCCGGGCGACCGACGATCCGTCGCTCTGGGTGATCTCCACCGAGTGGGCTGACATCGGGTCGTACCGCCGGGCGCTGAGCGCGTACCAGGTGCGAGTCGAGGCGGTTCCATTGCTGGCGACGGCCTTGGACGAGCCGTCGGCGTTCGAAGTCTTCTACGCAGACGATCGCGATACCGGCCCGCTACCTGCGGAATCGGAGAGCAGCCGAGCCTCCGATGCCGGTACGGTTGGGCTGGGACAGGCCGCGGCACCCGAGGTCGCTACCGACCTCTAGGTGCGCCGACTCGACCGAAATCGAGCGGCGCCGCGTCCGCGCTGGCCGCTACGCTTGCCCTTCCCCGCCGACACCCAGCCGGATGGAGCGTTGATCAATGCCCGCCGACCGCATCGACATCATCGTCAGCCTCAGCAAGCGCCGTGGCTTCGTCTACCCGTCCAGTGAGATCTACGGTGGTCAGCGCTCGTCGTGGGACTACGGTCCGCTCGGCGTCGAACTGAAGGAGAACATCCGCCGGCAGTGGTGGCGGAGCATGGTGCAACTGCGCGATGACATCGTCGGTATCGACTCGGCCGTCATCCTCGCGCCCGAGGTCTGGGTTGCCTCCGGCCATGTCGAGGTCTTCGTGGATCCGCTGACCGAGTGTCTGAACTGCCACAAGCGGTGGCGGGCCGACCAGTTGGAAGAGGCGTACGAGGAGAAGCACGGTCACCCGCCGGAGCACGGCCTGGCCAGCATCAACTGTCCGAGCTGCGGAACCAAGGGCCGGTTCACCGACCCGCGGATGTTCAACGGGCTGGTCCGCACTCACCTGGGCGCGGTCGAGGACGAGACCACGATGAACTATCTGCGTCCCGAGACCGCGCAGGGCATCTTCACCAACTTCAAAAACGTGGAGGCCTCGGCGCGAAAGAAGCCGCCGTTCGGCATCGCGCAGGTCGGCAAGTCGTTCCGCAACGAGATCACCCCGGGCAACTTCATCTTTCGCACCCGCGAGTTCGAGCAGATGGAGATGGAGTACTTCGTCAAGCCCGGGACCGATGAGGAATGGCACGAGTACTGGATCAACGAGCGATGGAACTGGTACGTCGACCTCGGCATCCGTGAGGAGAACCTGCGCCGCTACGAACACTCCAAGGAGAAGCTGTCGCACTACGCGAAGCGGACCGTGGACATCGAGTACCGGTTCCGGTTCGGCGGCTCGGAGTGGGCCGAGCTGGAAGGCATCGCGAACCGCACCGACTTCGACCTGACCACCCACGCCAAGCACTCTGGCGTCGACCTGTCCTACTTCGACCCGGAGACCAAGGAACGCTGGGTGCCGTACGTAGTCGAGCCGGCCGCCGGCCTGACCCGGGCGGTGCTGGCCTTCATGCTCGACGCGTACGCCGAGGACGAGGCGCCGAACGCCAAGGGCGAGATGGAAAAGCGCGCGGTCATGCGGCTCGATCCGCGCCTTGCTCCGGTGAAGGTGGCGGTGCTGCCACTATCCCGCAACGCGGAGCTGTCCCCGAAGGCCCGCGACCTGGCCGCCGCGTTGCGCGCGGACTGGGCGGTCGACTTCGACGACGCAGGCGCGATCGGTCGCCGCTACCGCCGCCAGGACGAGATCGGCACCCCGTTCTGCGTGACTATTGACTTCGACACGCTCACCGACGATGCGGTCACCGTGCGGGAGCGTGACTCGATGCGCCAGGACCGGATCGGCATCGACCAGGTGCAGTCCTACGTCGCGGACCGGCTGACCGGCCTCTAGACGCCAGCCGGCTTAGGGCGCCGGCACCAGCTGCATGGGCGGATCGGAACTCCCGGGCTGCGACTCGCCGGCCTGATCGCCAGGCTCGGGGAGCCCGAAGAACCCGAAGCAGCCGGTAAGGCCCTCGATGTCGACCGGCGTCTTCCGGCTCGCTTCCCAGTGGGCGCGGTCAAGGCGCAGCCGCTGCAGGGTGGTCGCTTGGCCCCGGCGGGAGTGCCGCTCGATCCCGTCCGGCTGGTAGCCGAGCTTGCGGGAGACGCCAAGCGACGCGTAATTGTCCAGGTACGCGCTGGTCGTGGCGAACTCCGCGCCAAGCCCGGCGAACGCGAGGTGCAGCACGGCCGCGCGCATCTCGGTGCCGATGCCCTGGCCCTGGTAGGGGCGGCCGAGCCAGGAGCCGCTGTGCACCTCGCGGGCGATGGCGAAGTCGGTCGCGCCGATGCCTTGCAGCCCGACCGGAGTCCCGTCCTGGACCACCGCGAGCTCGAGGGTCCAGAGTGCAGGAGCCCACGAGGACCACAGGCCCCAGTGGTACTGCAACGTCGCCCGGGCCCGCTCCTCCGGGCTCGCGTCGGTCCACGGTACCGAGAACGGCATCTCGGCCGGGTCGTGGATGCCGTCGTAGGCGAGGTCGGCCAGCGCGTCGAGATCTTCGAGCGTTGGCCACCGCAACGTCAGCCGCGGCGTGCGGATCCGTAGTCCGAACAGCGGCCAGTGCCGAGATTTCATCCTTTGACTAATAGCGGCTGCCGAGCCTGGCCGCACCCGGATTAGCGGGGTCCGATACCCCGAATGGCTACGGGATCAGGTGCCGATCCCGGTCGCGATCACCCGGCAAGAGCAGGGTTGCGACCAACGCGAACAGTGCCGATCCCAGAACGATGACAGCGAACATGATGCCTAGGTCCTGCATGAGAAACCCCTCCTTTGGCGTCCTTCGCTGACTGGGGGACCGCTTGGTACCCACCGGGCGAGAGGTGCCGAGGAGCCGTTACCGTTTCGTTATGTAAGCCTTTGCCGACCTAGCTAGCTGTCCGTCGGGCCCAGTCCCGGCGCCGGAGCACTACCGGTCTCGTTTACCCAGGCCGGGGCGGTCGAGGTAAGGATCGCGATTACGATCAGGCGCCACGCATCAAGCAGCCGGGGTATCCGAAGGGCGTGCTGAGCGCGCATGGATGTCCCTCCCGATCGCGCGAACGAGTCGCGCGTGGGCGCCATGGAACCGCACCGGCACCCGGTCCGGCTAGGGGGGCGACGTGATCGTTATCACTCGGGCGAGCGGCTGCCCCGATTCGCGCAGTCCGCCGGATAATCGGCTCGTGAACTCGTCGTCGTCGGTTGGCTACGACGTGATCGTGCTCGCCGGGGGTGGGGGTCGGCGGCTGGGTGGTCTCGACAAGGCTGCTCTCCAGGTCGGTAACCGGTCGTTGCTTGATCGGGTGCTCGACGCGTGCGGCCGCGCCGACCGGATTGTGGTCGTCGGACCGCGGCGGGACGCCGATCGGCCGGTCCGCTGGACGCGGGAGGATCCGCCCGGTGGCGGGCCAGTGGCCGGGCTCGTGGCCGGGCTGCCACTGACGCGCGCTGCCGTCGTTATCGTGCTCGCGGTTGACCTGCCGTTCCTCACCGCCGCGACCGTCGATCGGCTGGCCACGGCGGCGGTTGGCGGCCGATCCGACGGCGCGATCCTGACCGACGCCAGCGGGCGCGATCAGCCGCTGATCGCCGCCTACCGGCGCGAAGCGCTGGATCGCCGGCTCGGCACCTTCGACGAGCCGGCCGGGACCGCGATCTCCGCGCTGATCCGCGAGCTGGATCTCGTACGGTTGCCGGACGCGGACGCGGTCAGCACAGACTGCGACACCTGGGAGGAGCTCGAGCGCGCGCGGGCGCGAGCGAGCAGTGAGGGAGGGCCGGATGAGCCTGCTCGATGACTGGGTGACGGCGCTTGCGGCCGAGCTCGGAATCGAGGTCGATGTCGACGTTCGTGGGCTGCTCGAGCTAGCCCGGGTCGCGGCGCACAGCGTCGACCGTCCGGCCGCGCCGCTGACGACGTTTCTGGTCGGCTACGCCGCCGGGCGCCAGGATGATCCGGCCGCGGTGGCCGAGCTGTCCGAGCGAGCGGCGGCACTGGCCCATGCCTGGCCGTCCGAGTCGGATCGGGAGCCAGACTAGAACGCAAACCCGCCGGGCCGGCCGGACCGCTCGGCGAGGAGCCCCGCGAGCGTGGCCACCGCGATCTCCGGCGGCGTCCGGGAGCCGATGTTGAGCCCGATCGGCCGGTGCACGCGGGCGATGTTCTGCTCGCTTACGCCGAGGTCGCGCAGTGCCGCGATGTGCGGAGCCGTGTGCCGCATGCTGCCCATCACCCCGATCCAGCGCGCTGGATGATCCAGCGCGTCCCGCAACATAAGACCCAGCTCTGGCCGATCGTGATCTGTCACCACCACATCGGTCGTGTGGTCGATCACATCCGGTCCGATCGACAGGGTGACCGCGTCGGCGTGGGCCGTGTCGTCGGGGGTCACACCGGCCGGCTCCGGATCGACCAGCACGGTCTGGTAGCCGAGGTCGCGGGCGAAGTGCAGCAGGTAGCGGGCGACCGGAGAGGCGAACACCGCCAGCAGCGTGCGGCGCTCCGCGGCCGGATCGATCTCACCGTGCGCGAGCGCGCAAGCCGGGTCAGTGGCAAGCGAGTGTGTAGCGGTGCGTCCGTGGTCGTGTTCGTGGCTGTGGTCGTGGGCGTGGCCGGGGTCCGTACCGTGGTCCATACCGCCGAGCATGCCACCAGGGGACAATGGGCGGGTTATGGCGGCACTGCAGTTCGGAGCGATCGCAGTCTCCCCACCGGTGGTTCTGGCCCCGATGGCGGGGATCACCAACAGCGCGTTCCGGACCGTCTGCCGATGGTTCGGCGGCGGCCTGTACGTCTCCGAGATGATCACTTCCCGCGCGCTGGTCGAGCGGAATCCGCGGACGCTGCGGATGGTCCGGTTCGGTCCGGACGAACACCCGCGCAGCCTGCAGCTGTACGGCGTCGACCCGGAGATCGTCGGTCGTGCCGTAGCGATAGTGGCGGACGAAGACCTGGCCGACCACGTCGACCTCAACTTCGGCTGCCCGGTGCCCAAGGTGACCCGCAAGGGTGGCGGTGCCGCGCTGCCATACAAGAGACCGTTGCTGCGCGACATCATCCGTGGTGCGGTCACCGCCGCCGAGGGCCGGATCCCGATCACGGTGAAGACCCGCAAGGGCATCTCCGACGACCATCTCACCTACCTCGATGCGGGCCGGATCGCGCAGGACGAGGGAG
>DATFRM010000463.1:0-2866 GCA_035263265.1 Actinomycetes bacterium | reverse complement strand
GCCTCGGTTACCTCACCGGCACCCTCGGCCTCCATCTGCTCGGCGGTCGGCGCCGGCATGACGTGCACGACCGAGTGCTCGGGCTCGGTGAGCAGAGTCACCCCGTCCGGAAGTGAGATGTCGCTCGCGTGGATGACCGCGCCGACCTCGAGACCCTCCACGTACACCTCGAACTGCGGCGGAATGGCGGTGGCCTCGGCCTCGACCGGGATCGCGGTCAGCTCGTGCGCGAGCAGACCGCCGGGGGCGACCTCGCCGACGACGCGCACCGGCACCTCGACCCGGACCTTCTCACCGCGGCGGACCACGATCAGGTCAACGTGCTCGAGATGGCGGCGCACCGGGTGGCGCTGCACGTCCTTGGGCAGGGCCAGCTGGCTCTTCCCGTCGATCGCGAGGTTGAGCAGGACGTTCGGGGTCTTGAGCGCGAGCATGAGCTCGTGACCGGGCAGCGCGATGTGGCGCGGCGCCGCACCGTGCCCGTACAGGACGGCTGGCACCTTCCCGGCCCGGCGGGTACGGCGAGCGGCACCCTTGCCGAACTCGGTACGTGGTTCAGCCTTGATCCGGACTTCCGACACGGCGAAGACTCCTCAACGAATGGCTACCGGTAAGCGGTGTGGTCGTGTGCTGCGTTTGTGGGCCCGACCGGCGCGCACTGCCGACCTACCGCGTCGATCACGGAGCCGGAGGGCGTCCCTCGCCGGGCAGCCCGCCTACTTTACCGCATTCACGGCTCGGGCTAGCCCCCGGCGTCGTCGAACAGGCTGGTCACCGAGCCGTCGTTGAACACCTCGCTGATCGCTCTGGCGAGCAGCGGTGCGATCGACAGCACGGTCAGCTTGTCGAACCGGCGCTCCGACCCGATCGGCAGGGTGTTCGTGACGACCACCTCGCTGATCGCGGAGTTCTTCAGCCGGTCGACCGCCGGACCGGACAGCACGCCGTGGGTGGCCGCGACGATGACGTCCACCGCACCGGCGTCGAACAGCGCCTCGGACGCCTTGATGATCGTGCCGGCGGTGTCGATGATGTCGTCCACGATCAAGCAGGTCCGGCCGGCCACCTCGCCGACCACCCGGTTGGCTGCTACCACGTTCGGGCGGGTCACGTCGCGGGTCTTGTGGATGAACGCGAGCGGGCAGCCACCCAGGCGGTGCGTCCAGCGCTCGGCCATCCGCACCCGCCCGGTGTCCGGCGCGACCACCGTCACCTGGGCCGCATTGAGCCGGTCCTCCAGATGGTCGGCCAGGATCGGAAACGCGAACAAGTGGTCGACCGGGCCGTCGAAGAACCCCTGGATCTGCGCGGTGTGCAGATCCACCGTGATCAGCCGGTCGGCGCCCGCGGTCTTGAACATGTCCGCCATCAACCGGGCGGAGATCGGTTCCCGGCCGCGGTGCTTCTTGTCCTGGCGCGCGTAGCCGTAGAACGGCGCCACCACGGTGATGCGCTTGGCCGAGGCCCGCTTCAGCGCATCGACCATGATCAACTGCTCCATGATCCACTTATTGATCGGTGTGGTGTGGCTCTGGATGACGAACGCGTCGCAACCACGCGCCGAGATGTCGAAGCGCACATAGATCTCGCCATTGGCGAAGTCGTACGCGCTCATCGGCACCGTTTCGGTGCCGAGGTTGAAGCAGATCTCATCGGCCAGCTCCGGGTGCGAGCGGCCGGCGAACATCATCAGTTGCTTCTCGCCAGTGGTCTTGATCCCCGTCACGGCTCCTCCTCCCCGGCGGAGGCGCCATCCCGCTCAGCCTGGCGCCTGGCCCGTGCCGCCGCCTCCGCCGCGGCGGTCCCGGCCCGGCGACGCTCCACCCAGCCGGCGATGTTGCGCTGCTTGGCCCGGCCTACGCCCATCGCCCCAGGCGGCACGTCTTCGGTGATGACCGAGCCGGCCGCGGTGTACGCGCCGTCCCCGACCGTCACCGGCGCCACGAACATGTTGCCGGACCCGGTCTTGGCGTAGTCGCCGATGACCGTGTGGTGCTTGGCCACCCCGTCGTAGTTGACAATCACGGTGGCCGCGCCGATGTTCGTGTACTCGCCGATCGTCGCATCGCCGACATAGGACAGGTGGGGCACCTTGGTCCCGGCGCCCACGTCAGCGCTCTTCATCTCCACGAACGTGCCGACATGCACGCCGGCGGCCAGCTTGGTGCCCGGGCGCAGGGAGACATACGGCCCGACCGTGGCGTCCGGTCCGATCCGGGCGCCGTTGGCGACCGCGTAGCGAACCTCCGCGCCGGCGCCGACCTCGGTGTCACGCAGCGTGGTGTCCGGGCCGACGACCGCCCCGGAGCGGATCACGGTATCGCCGTGCAGCCGGGTGCCGGGATGCAGCAGCGCGTCAGGCTCGAGCACGACTGTCGTGTCGACCCAGGTCGTGGCCGGATCGATCACGCTGACGCCGGCCCTCATCCAGGTCTCGAGCAGCCGACTGTTGAGCAGCCGGCCGACCTTGGCGAGCTGAACCCGGTCGTTGACACCGAGGGCCTGATCCGAATCGGCGAGCGGGACCGCGGCGACCGGCTGTCCATCCGCCCGCAAGATGGCGATCACATCGGTGAGGTACTCCTCGCCCTGCGCGTTGCGGGTGGACAGCCGACCCAGCGCGGCGATCAGCAGCTTGGCGTCGAATACGTAGATACCCGAGTTCACCTCGGGGATGGCGCACTGATCGGGGCTGGCGTCTCGCTCCTCCACGATCGCGGCGAGTGAGCCGTCGGCGGCGCGGACGATCCGGCCCAGCCCGTTCGGATCGGCGGGGCGGGTAGTCAGCACCGTGGCGGCGCAGTCCGCGGCGCGATGCGCCACGATCAGCTCGGCCAGCGTCTGGGTGGTCAGCAGCGGCACATCG
>DATFRM010000462.1:0-3175 GCA_035263265.1 Actinomycetes bacterium | reverse complement strand
CGGGCGGCTGATCCGGCTGCCGCGACGCCACGCTGAGCTGCCCGAAGCGGTCCGGGATTGCCTGCACTGGGGAATCTTCGCGCTGGTGCTGGTACCCATCTTCCTGGTCGCAACCGGCGGCTCGGTGCTGAACGCGATCGTGGTGATGATCTCGATACTCGTGCTCGGCCTGGTGGTCATCTGGGTGGTCAGGCTTGGCAAGATCGCGCTGCCTAACCTGGAACCCGCCCATCAGCTCGAACCGCTGGCGCCGGAGGTTCAGGATCCGGTCGAAGACGAATGGGAGGAGGCGCCGGAGTCGGACGGACCCGGCGACTGGCGAGAACCTCCCGGGCACAGTGGCGACTGGCGAGAACCTCCTGCGCACGGTGACGACTGGCCAGAACCTCCCAGGTCTGACGGGGAGTGGCGGGAGCCGTCGTGGGAGCCGTACCTGCCCCCTCAACCGAGCGAGCGTGAGCACGTGGGTTGGCGCCGAGACCAGTGATCGTCGTAGCCCTTAGGGTTTCGGTATGACCGACTACCTCGTCTGGATCGACTGTGAGATGACCGGCCTCGATCTGGACAAGGATGCGCTGATCGAGCTCGCCGTGCTGGTCACCAATGCCGAGCTGGAGATCCTCGGCGACGGCGTCGATATCGTGATCAAGCCACCACAGTCGGCCCTGGATCAGATGGACGAGGTGGTCCGGACCATGCACGAGACGTCCGGGCTACTGGTGCAGCTCGATCGCGGAGTGAGCCTGGCCGAGGCGGAGCAGCGCGCGCTCGAGTACGTCAAGGCGCACGTGCCCGCGGCTCGCCGGGCGCCATTGGCCGGAAACTCGGTCGCCACCGATCGCGGGTTCCTGGCGCGCGACATGCCCACGTTGGAGGGGCACCTGCACTACCGAATGGTGGACGTGTCGAGCATCAAGGAACTGGTCAGGCGCTGGTATCCGCGGGTCTACTTCAACAGCCCGGAGAAGACCGGCAACCACCGCGCGCTCGGCGACATCAAGGACAGCATCACCGAGCTCAAGTTCTACCGGCGCGCGATCTTCATTCCGCAACCGGGGCCTGACACCGAGCAGGTCCGGGCGATCGCCGCCGAGATGAGCCCGGCTCCGCTGCCGGATGCGCCCGCTCTCGCCGAGACCGAGGTGCCCACCGCGACCGAGACCGAGCTGCCCACCGCGACCGAGACCGAGGTGCCTACCGCGACCGAGACTCCCGCCGCTACCCCAAGCGAGCCGCCCGCGATCTTGCCCGACTAACGATGCGCAACCGCCCGGTGCGGCCCGGTACACTGGCTCCGCCGCGGCGACGCGGTTCTTGGTGGGCGTAGCTCAGCTGGTAGAGCACCGGGTTGTGGTCCCGGGTGTCGCGGGTTCAAGTCCCGTCGCTCACCCCACTGGCAAAGCCCAGATCACCGATCACGGATCGGCGCTGATCTGGGCTTTCTGCTGCTGGTCGAGCACCCAGCCGATTCAATGCAGCGACCGAGCTATCTCGATCGCGCGCTCCTTTTCGAAGTCGCCCTCGATGCGCACGGTGGTGTCGCCGATTTGGACGATCAGCGTCCGACCCGACAAGCGGGCCAGCTCCTCCTGGACCCGTCCGCCTCGATCGACGTACAGCACCGGATGCGGCTGGTCGACCCAGAACGCGAGGTACGAGCCGAGCGCGACCGGCTCGGCCTGCTGGTCCACGTACTTCATGAACACCGGCGAGATGGACCCGTGGAACTCGTCTATCCGGATCATCGGCTGCTCTCCGCCGGCCGGTGTGCTCGGGGGCGCCTCGGAGTCGGGGTAGTACAGCAGCGAGACCACTCGTGGCGGTTCGCCGTCGGCGACCACGACGAGGTCCGGCGGGCCCAGCGCTGCAGGTACGAGGATCTGGAAATCGGCAAGTTCACGAGCCGTGTCCAGGTCGGTGACCCGTTCGCTGGGCAGCGGAACGTAGCGGCCGCTCGGCGGCACGTGGGGGCCCTCGCCCTGGCGGATCTCGATCCCGGCGAATCTGAGCAGATCGGCAACCGCGGCGCGCACCTGGGGCGAAACCACCAGCAGTCCGGCGAGCAGGATCGCGAGCACCGCAGCCGCCTTGAACACGAGCTGTGACCACGACCTAGCGGGCGGCCCAGCGCTAGGCGCGCCGACGGACTCCAACCGGGCGCGAACCGTGGCGGCAACCTGCGTAGCCGCGAGTGCCGGGGGCACCTCCAGGTGCCGGCCGAGCTCGTAAAGCTCTGCCGCCAGCGGATCGTTCTCCAGCGGGGTCGACTCGTCCCGCTCGCGCTCAGCCACCTGGCACCCCCTCTCCGAGCGGTTGGGTCAGCTTGGTCCGCAACCGGACCAGGGCGCGTGACAGCCGGGACTTCACCGATCCGGCCGGCCAGCCGAGCACGGTCGCGGTTTCCGCCTCGCTCAGCTCGAGGAAGTACCGGCAGGTCAACACCTGCTGGTCCTTCTCCGGCAGCTCCCGGACGGCAGCTAGAAGAAGCCGGCGGCGCTCGTCCCGTACCGCCTCCCCCGCCGGGTCGTCGCCGGCCGGCGACGAATCCCCGACCTGGGCCAGCCGAAGCGCCAGTCCACTGCGCCGCCGAGCGGATCGGTGCAGGTTCATGGTCTCGTTCGCGACGATCTGCAGCAGCCACGGCCGGAACGTCGCCTCCGGCTTGAACCTGCCCAGCGCCCGGTAGGCCTTCACGAACGCCTCCTGAACGACATCCTCGGCGTCATCGCCCGCGCCGAGCAGGACGGCCGTACGATGCGCGGGCGCGCTGTACCGAGCGACCAGCACCTCGTACGCGTCCAGATCGCCGGCCCGGGCTCGGGCTATCGCCGTGGCGTCGTCCGTGCTGCCTCCTCCCCTGCTCCGCGCGATCGCCTCGGCTGTCGCTGGTACGACCGGGCCGGGAGCTCGGTTCCACATCGCTCTAGGTCCCGTGGATTATCGGCTTGAGCCGAATCTTTCCGCACGGCGGCGGCAACCGCCTAACAAAGCAGCTACCGCCCGGTATCGATGCGGGTACTCTGCGCTCACCGAGGTGCTCGGACCACTCTCCGATTGACATGTTCGAACAGATGTTCGAACATGGACAGGTGAGTGCCGCCTCCCTGCGCAATCTGGTGACCAGCGCAAATGATCCAGTCCAGGTGGACGCTGCAGCCCTTCCCTTGCTGCAGGG
>DATFRM010000461.1:0-8442 GCA_035263265.1 Actinomycetes bacterium | reverse complement strand
CGAGGAGCGGTACGAGTCGGTACGCCGGGCGGCCGCGGAGTCCGGCCGGGGCATTGCCGCACTGGTCGACCTGCAGGGTCCCAAGATCCGGTTGGGCCGGTTTGGCGCCGGGCCGATCCGACTCAAGCCGGGAGACGAGTTCGTCATCACAGTCGAGCAGGTCGACGGCGACCAGAAGCACTGCTCGACGACCTACCACGGGCTGCCGACCGACGTTGCGCCGGGGGATCGGCTGCTCGTCGATGACGGCCGGATCGTGCTCGAGGCGATATCGGTCGACGAGCGCCAGGTCACCACCCGGGTGGTCGAGGGTGGCGAACTGTCCGACAACAAGGGCATCAACCTGCCCGGAGTAGCGGTCAACGTGCCAGCGCTGTCCGAGAAGGACGTCGCCGATCTGCGCTGGGCGCTCCGGCTCGGGGTGGACCTGGTGGCGCTGTCGTTCGTCCGTTCCGAATCGGACGCGGCACCGGCGCGAGCGGTGATGGCCGAGGAAGGCGTTCGGGTCCCGCTGCTGGCGAAGATCGAAAAGCCGCAGGCGGTGGATAACCTCCCGGAGATCGTGGCCGCGTTCGATGGGATCATGGTCGCGCGGGGTGATCTGGGGGTTGAGCTGCCACTGGAGCGAGTGCCGCTGGTTCAGAAGACGGCGATCGATCTGGCCCGCCGAAACGCCAAACCGGTGATCGTCGCCACCCAGATGCTGGAGTCGATGATCTCGGCCACTCGCCCGACCCGGGCCGAGGTTTCCGACGTCGCCAACGCGGTGCTGGACCGTACCGATGCGCTCATGCTGTCCGGCGAGACAGCGATCGGGGCGCATCCGATCGCGGCGACCACGACGATGGCCCGGATCATCGAGACCGTTGAGTCCGAGACACTGACCACGCTTACGCCGGCGCAGCCGCCACCCCGCACCAAGGGCGGCGCGATCGCCAGGGCGGCGGCCGACGTCGGTGAGAACCTCGGCGCGAAGTTCCTCATCGCGTTCACGACGACTGGAGACAGTGCCCGCCGGATGGCCCGGTATCGCTCACCGGTACCACTGCTCGCGTTTACCCCGAACGACGCGGTGCGCAACCAGCTGGCGCTGACCTGGGGCGTGGAGACCTTCCTTGTCCCTTCGGTCAAACACACCGATGAGATGGTTGTCCAGGTCGAACGGGAGCTGCTCGGGTTGGGCCGCGCGGTCGAGGGTGACCTCGTGGTCATCGTGGCCGGCTCGCCGCCGGGCATCCCCGGGTCGACGAACGCGATGCGGGTGCACGTGATGGGCGATGCCGCCGCCGGGGTGGCCCCCGCCTATCGCGAACGGGATCGCTAGTCGCGGCCAGCGCCTTCGGCCGGCACCATGATCAGTGCCGGGAGCGGGATTCGAACCCGCACGCCCTTTCGGGCGGATGCTTTTGAGGCATCAGTGTCTACCGCTTCCACCATCCCGGCCGGCTGGACCAAGGCTACCGGGTGCCGGGCCCGTTCGCGCCCGACGTGCGCCCTTACCTTGATCACTTCAGCGCGGCCAAGCCAGACTTCGGCTGGCCGCTGGCAATGTGCTGGCCGGTCGGTATCGGCCGGTCGGCGCCCGATTCTGGCCGCTGTGCAAACAGCGCGTGACGTGGGGCATCGGCTAGGTCACGACTCGGCATCACACTGTCTGCAAGTTGGGCTGATCCCTAGTGTGGTGGTGTCGGCTCGGATAAGTTTCCGGAAACCCGCGTTCCGAGCGGGTCGTGCGCCGCACGTCCCACGCTCAACGTAAGGAGATATTTCATGATCCGCCCAACCCCCGTATGGCGAGCCCTTGCCGTCCTGGGTGCGGCTGCGCTCGTCCTTACCGCTTGCGGCGGGGACGACGAGGGCACCTCGGCAAGCTCGCCGTCCGCCACGTTCCCGGCCGGGGACGGCACGCTGACCCTCGGCACGCTTCTTCCGCAGACCGGTGACCTGGCATTCCTGAATCCCCCCATGATCGCTGGCGTGAAGCTCGCGGTCAGCGAGATCAACGCCGCCGGAGGCGTGCTCGGCAAGCAGATCACGCAGATCGACACCGACTCTGGTGACGACTCGCCCGACCTGGCCAACCCGTCGGTCGACGAGCTGCTCCAGAAGAACGCGGACGCCATCATCGGGGCGGCCGCGTCCGGTGTCTCGCTGAACGTGATCGACAAGATCACCGGCGCGAAGCGGATCCAGCTGTCGCCGTCCAACACCTCCCCGGCGTTCACCACGTACAAGGACAACGGTCTGTACTTCCGCACCGCGCCTTCGGACGCGTTGCAGGGTCGTGTCCTCGGTGACCTGATGATCGAGGACGGCCGGCAGAACGTCGCGATCATCGCCCGGCAGGACGCCTATGGCACCGGGCTCGCCGACGCCACCGAGGCCGCGATCACCAGCGGTGGCGGCTCGGTAGCCATCAAGAAGATCTACGCGCCGGACGCCGCGGACTTCGCGAGCATCGCGGCCGAGGTCAAAGGCACCAACCCGGACGCGATCGCACTGATCACGTTCGAGGAGGGCACCCAGCTCATCCCCGAGCTGATCGAGGCGGGTCTGACCAACAAGAAGGCGCCGTACTACTTCGTCGACGGCAACCTGTCCAACACCTACGACTTCCCGAAGGGCACGCTCGAGGGCGCCAAGGGCACCCGGCCGGGCGCGAAGTTGACCGCCGAGCAGGAAAGCTTCCGGCCGAAGCTCGACCAGGCCAACGGTGGGAAGCTGGACGACTACTCGTACGGCGCCGAGTCGTACGACGCGGTGGTCATCATCGCGTTGGCCGCCGAGATGGCGAAGAGCGACAACCCGCAGGCGATCGCGGCGGTGCTCAACGACATCACCCGTGGTGGCACGAAGTGCACGTCGTACGCGCAGTGCGTGGACCTGGCGAAGGCCGGTACCGATCTCGACTACGACGGCATCTCGGGTCCGCTGGAGTTCAGCGATTCCGGTGAGCCGAGCAAGGCGACGATCGGGATCTTCCAGTACGACGCGAACAACCGCTATGACGAGGCGAACGCCGTGAAGTACGTCGAGGGCAGCCTCGAGTAGTTCCAGTTCGGCGCACGAGATTTGGGCCCGGCCGTCACGGCCGGGCCCAAATCATGCCCGGCCCGGTCGAGCGGGGAACGTCGTAGCTCAGGCCCGGAGCAGCAAGGCGTGCTAGGCGCGGGCCAGCGTGCCCAGATACAGCTCGATGACCTTGGGGTCGTGCATCAGGCTTTCGCCGGTCGAGGTGTACGCGTTGCGGCCCTGGTCGAGGACGTAGCCGCGATCACAGATCTGCAGGCAGCGGCGTGCGTTCTGCTCCACCATGACCACCGTCACGCCCGCCCGGTTCACCTGCTGCGCCCGGATGAACACCTGGTCCTGCAGCTTCGGCGACAGGCCGGCGGACGGCTCGTCGAGCAGCAGCACCGACGGCTCCGGCATCAGCGCCCGAGCCATCGCGACCATCTGCCGCTCGCCCCCGGACAGCGAGCCGGCGCGCTGCTTGCGCCGTTCCGACAGGGCCGGGAACAGCTCGGCCACGACCTCGAACCGCTCGGTGAACCGCTTCGGGCTCTGGTAGACGCCCATCTGCAGGTTCTCTTCGATGGTCAGGCTCGGGAACACGTTGTTGATCTGCGGGACGTAGCCGACCCCGCGGGAGACCAGCTGGTGCGCCTTGAGCCCGGTGATGTCCTCGCCGCGCAGCGTGATGTGGCCGGACCGTACCTCGACCAGTCCGAACAGGGTCTTGACCAGCGTCGACTTACCGGCGCCGTTCGGGCCGATGATGCCGACCAGCTCGCCCTCACGGACGTAGAAGTCGGTGGAGTTGAGGATGTTGACCCCGGGAATGTAGCCGGCGACCAGCTCGTCCACCCGCAGCAGCGCGCCCTCCGCACCGGCGAGATGGGCGGTCCGGTCGACTGCGGCCCTGGTCGGCGCGGCGATCGGCGATGGCTGGTGGGTGGAAAGCTCGTCGTTGACGCTCACTGGGAAAGCTCCTGCTCGGTCTCGCGGATCTCTTCGAGCAGCTCAGCCTCGGCCGCCTCGAGCTGCCGCTCCTCTTCCTCCTCGGTGAGCGGAGCGTCGTGGTGGGCGCCAAGGTAGGCGTTGATGACATCTTCGTTCACCATCACCTTGTCCGGGGGTCCCTCCGCGATCAGCTTGCCCTGGGCCATCACGATGACCCAGTCGCTGATGTCGCGCACCATGTCCATGTCGTGCTCGACG
Organism: Actinomycetes bacterium; assembly: GCA_035263265.1. Lineage (GTDB taxonomy): Bacteria > Actinomycetota > Actinomycetes > JAKEEW01 > JAKEEW01 > DATAFN01. The sequence goes on along the minus strand of DATFRM010000461.1, from coordinate 4,221 downwards.
AACAGCACGGTCATGCCGTCCTCGCGCAACGCCTTCACGTGCCCGAGCAGCGATTGGGTGAGCGCCGGGTTCACCCCGGCCATCGGCTCGTCCAGCATGACGAGCTCCGGACCGACCATGAGCGCGCGAGCCATCTCGAGCAGTTTGCGCTGGCCTCCGGACAGCTCGCCGGCGTAGTCGTCGCGGAGCCGGGTGAGCTTGAACCGCTCGAGCAGCTCGTCCGCGCGTTCGGTGATCTCCAGCTCCTGGTTGCGCCAGAGGACTGGGATCAGCGCCCGCACGAAGTTCTCGCCCCGCTGACGCTGCGCGCCGAGCCGCATGTTCTCGATCACCGACAGCCTGGACAGTGCCTTAGTGAGCTGGAACGTGCGGACCATGCCGATGTCGACGACCTTGTGCGGAGCCATCCCGTCGATCCGCCGGCCGTTGTACGACCACTCGCCCGTGTCGGCTTCGTCGAAATTGGTCAGGAGGTTGAAGAACGTTGTCTTGCCGGCACCGTTCGGCCCGATCAGGGCGGTGATCGCGCCCCGCTGGATCTCGACGTGTTCGACATCCACCGCGGTCAGGCCGCCGAAGCGGCGTACGACGTTGTCGGCGACCAGAATGGGATCCGGCTTCGGCACTCCGGGCTCCGGCGGTACCTGAGCCAGCGTCGCGGTGGCCGCGGCCCAGCGCTCGCCGCGCAGGGCGATCTCGGCCGGCGCAAACTCCTCGGCGGCGGCTTCGGGCTCGTCCGCGGCGGCGGTCCGATCGTTGTCGTCACCGTACATCGAGTGCGATCTCCCTCTTGTCGCCGAAGATCCCTTGCGGGCGGAAGATGACTAGGAGCATCAGCCCCAGCCCTACCAGTATGAGCCGGATCGCTCCGACGTCACCGGCGTCAATCGGCAGCCAGCTCGGGATCAGGTGGTTGCGGGATGCCTCGTTGATGAACACTCCGGTGAACACCAAGATCATCCAGAGGATGGCGGAGCCGAGCACCGGGCCGAGCACCCGGGCCGCACCGCCGAGGATGACGATCGTGTACGCATAGAACGTGACGTCGGGCGCGTAGTAGTCGGGAGTGACCGAGGAGTTCACTAGCGCGATCATGAACCCGGCCAGCGCTCCCACGACCCCGCCGAACACCAGCGACTGCATCTTGTAGCTGAACACGTTCTTGCCCAGGCTGCGAACCGCGTCCTCGTCTTCCCGGATGGCCTTGAGCACCCGGCCCCACGGGCTGCGCATCGTGAAGTACACCACCGCGCAGGTCAGCCCGATCAGGATCCAGCCGACGGTGAGCACCCACATCAGCCGCTCGTTGAAACTGATCGGCCCGATGCCGTATTCGCCGATCGAGTATGGGTTGAGATCGTAGAACTGGCTGGCGAAGCCCTGTAGGCCGTCCGAGCCGCCGGTGATGCGGCGCAGGTCGGTGGAGCGGAACGTCAGCCGGACGACCTCGGCCGCGGCGATGGTCACGATCGCCAGATAGTCGGCCCGCAATCGCAGCGTCGGCGCGCCCAGCAGCAAGGCCAGCAGAACCGCCCCACCGAGGCCGATCACGACGCCCAGCCAGAACGACTTCTCGTAGGTGGCCACCGTGATAGCGATGCCGTACGCGCCGACCGCGAGGAATCCGGCCTGGCCGAAGTTGAGCAGCCCGGTGTAGCCGAACTGGATGTTGACCCCGATCGCCGCGAGCGCGTACACCACCATTTCCGGGCCGATCATGGCTTCGACCGTCAGGGTGAAGATCGAATTCCAGTCCATCGTTGCCTCTCCACTCTCCCCGACGCCTGGCTAACCGACCCGTTCCCGGCGGCCGAGGATGCCCTGCGGCCGGACGAGAAGGGCGACGATCATGACGAACAGCGCGCTCGCGATCTTCAGCTCCTCGGCCACGAACAGCGTGGACAGCTGAATGAACAGGCCGACCAGAAGTGAACCGACGAGCGCTCCGAACGCGGTGCCGAGCCCGCCGAGCGTGACCCCGGCGAACACCAGCAGCAGGATCTGAGTCCCCATCGTGAACCGGACGCCCTGGCTCATCCCGAGCACGATGCCGGCCAACCCGGCCGCGGCGGCGCCGACCGTCCACACCACCCGAATGACCCGTTCGACATCGATACCGGAGGCCGCGGCCAGCGATGGGTTGTCCGCCACCGCCCTGGTGGCTTTGCCGAGCCGGGTCAGTAGCAGCGCGAACGCGATGGCCAGGATCACCGCGATGCAGACCGCCATCCCGACCAGTGTTTTGTAGTTCGCGGTGAACGGTCCGAAGTCGACGCCTTCCAGCGCGTTGTAGTCCTGGTACTGCCGGGTCCGGCTCCCGAACGCGATCTGGTAGACGTTGCGCAGAACCAGCCCCAGACCGATCGACACGATCATCATCGCGATCACGCCGGTCCCGCGTTTACGCAATTTGCCCCAGAACCATTGGTCCTGGCTGAAACCGAACAGCCCGCTCACCACTACCGCCAGGATGGCCGCGGGGACGAGGTTGAAGTTCCCCCACGAGGTGGTGAACCAGTAGGCGACGATGGCGCCGAATGTCACCAGCTCACCGTGCGCGAAGTTGGTCAGCCCGGTGGTGCCGTAGATCAGTGACAGTCCCATCGCCGCGAGCGCGATGATCAAACCGAGGTTGAAACCCTCGAAGATCAACTGGGGCACCCGTTCGAGCTTCGTCGGCTCCTTCGGGATCGAGGATGCGCCACCCGTGGCCAGCCGGAAGATCACGTTGCGGACGTTGCCGGCGAACACCTCGACGGTGAGCGTCTGCTGGGCCGGATTGACCAGGCCGACGCCCTCGGGCAGCGTGTCCAGCTTGAGACTGACCTTGTACTGGCCAGCCTGCGGGACGTCTACCCGCCACCTGCCCTGGGCATCCGAGGTGTCGCTGCCGACCGCCTGGCCGGCCGCGGTCGCCACATCGATCTGGACGTTCGGCACCGGCTGGGTCCCGTTGCGCAGCTGGCCCTGGACTGCCTCTTCGCTTTGGGCGTTCGCACTGCCGGCGCTGAAGCCGAGCAGGACGAGGCTGCCGACGAAGGCAGCGAGCGCGATCACGGCTCTACGCACTGGTGCTCCTCGAGGTCAGAAATTGCCGTCCCCTTGCCCCTCCCCGATCTGGGGTGACCGACCCACCGCCGGTGGTCGAGTGGGATTGGCGGAGCATAGTCCCCAGATCAGCGACATGGGATCCCCCAGGTCGTACCGTGATTATCGGGCCGGGAGCGTACCTAGGCGAGATGTACGCGTGGGCTAATCCCATGGTCAGGGAGCGTCTACCTGCCGTGTTCGGCATGCCAGCGTGGCGCGGTGACCGTTATTGAACCGTAGTGGGTCTTGACCGTCCGTGATCAGTCCAACGCGGCCAGATCACACTCCGCCGGTCCGGGGGCCTTGACCAGGCCGCGGAACGCTCGAGCCGGTGGCCGGACCGACCCCCGCGGCGGTGGCTGGCGGCGACGAAGGCGGGGGCTTTCCGTAAGCCCGGAATGTCCGTACGCTCCGCTCAACAGACGACCCGGGGAGCCTAGCCATGACCGGCAGACCTTCGGCCGCGCGGACCGGCGCCCAGTGAGCGGGCCACAGGTGCGCGTCCGGCCCACCCGTCCGGACGACCTGCCCGAGCTCGAGGAGATGTGGTCGGAGATCCAAGAAGGGGGCGGTCGGCTGGCGCGAGCGCTGGGTCGGGGCGACTCGGGACAGCGGCTGGCTGCGCTGGCCGGGCAGGAGACGGGTCGGCTGCTCGTGGCCGAGATCGACGGCGAGCTGGTCGGTATGGCGTTCGTGCAGAACCAGTCGCTGGTGCCGCTGATCGAGGTCGGAGCGGTGCATGTCGGATTCATTCACGTCCGGGCCGCGCACCGGGGCCGTGGGATCGGCAAGAGCCTGATCAACGGAGTGCTCGACTACGCCACCGAGGTCGGCGCCGAGGAGGTCTCGGTCGCGGTGGACCCGGCGATGCGGGACGCGAACCGGTTCTTCGCCAGGCTCGGGATGCGGCCGTTGATGACCCATCGTTCGTCCTCGGTGACCGTGCTGCGGCGCCGGCTCGCGGCCGATGGGTTGCGCGCGGATGTCGCCCACGACTTGACCAATCGCCGGCGGCGGTTCCTGAGCCGGTCCCGGATCCGCGCCGTGATCAGCAGGAAGAGCGACCGCGACGGTGAGCCGGAGTCGGCGGAGTTAGAGACCGAGCCCGGCGAGTCGGAGAGCGCGCTGCCC
>DATFRM010000460.1:0-3278 GCA_035263265.1 Actinomycetes bacterium | reverse complement strand
CGTGGACAGGGTTTACGAGTGCCCGGTGTCCAACCCGCTGGACCGATCAGGCGGGCGTCTCTGCGTCGGGCGGTTCGGCTGCTTCCTGAGTGGGACCCGCCTCGCCGCCATCTGCAGCGGTGTTATCGGCCGCGGTTTCGGACACCGTTCCGCCCTTGCCCTCGGCAGCCTTGCCAGCGCGGGTGGTGGCAAGCAACCCGTCCAGCTTGGCCCCGAGCAGCCGCTGAAACTTGCGCTTCGGCCGAGTCCGGTCCAGCACCGCTACCTCGAGCTGGTTGGCCGGTAGCTCGTGCGGGTTGGCGCCGCCCTCGGACAGCACGTCGACGGCCAGCCGCAGCGCATCCGGCAGCACCGGATGATCGCTGTAGCGCTGCTCGAGTTGGTTCGCAATCGCCTCGGACGAGCCGCCCATCGCCACGTACCGATGCTCGTCGGCAACCGAGCCGTCGTATGTCAGCCGATAGATCTGATCTTCATCGGCAGACTCCCCCACCTCGGCCACTACAATCTCGACTTCGTACGGCTTGATGCTCTCGGTAAAAATGGTGCCGAGCGTCTGCGCGTACGCATTGGCCAACCCGCGGCCGGTCACGTCGCGGCGATCGTACGAATAGCCCTGCAGGTCGGCCAGCCGCACGCCGGCCTTGCGGAGATTCTCGAACTCGTTGTACTTGCCGACCGCGGCGAACGCGATCCGGTCGTAGATCTCGCTGATCTTGTGCAGCGCGCGGGACGGGTTCTCGGCCACGAACAAGATGCCGTTGGTGTACTGCAGGACGACGACGCTGCGCCCTCGCGCGATGCCTTTGCGGGCATAGTCGGCCTTGTCCTTGACCTGCTGCTCGGCCGGCACGTAGAAGGGCATCGACACCGGGGGTCCTCCTCCTCTCCGGCCGGCGACCGTCGCCGGACCAGATGATGATCAGATCAGCGGGGCCTGCGGGCCGTCGGGGTGCGTGTTACGGCCCTCGACCACCGCGCGCACCACGTCGCCGATCTCGGCGTCCGGCAGCCTTCGGTAGCCGTCCGCGGTCACCACCGAGACAACCGGATAGATCCGCCGGGTCAGGTCGGGACCGCCGGTGGCCGAGTCGTCGTCGGCGGCATCGTAGAGCGCCTGCACACACGCGGTGGCCGCCTCCGCGACGCCAAGCGTGTCCCGGTACAGCTTCTTCAGCGCGCCCCGGGCGAACAGCGAGCCCGATCCCACGGCGTGGAACCGATGCTCCTCGTAGCGGCCGCCGGCGATGTCGTAGCTGAAGATGCGGCCGGAGTCGGTTTCGACGTCATAGCCGGCGAACAGCGGCACCACCGCGAGGCCCTGCATGGCCAGCGCGAGGTTGGAACGGATCATCGTGGCCAGCCGGTTTGCCTTACCGTCGAGGGACAGCACCGTGCCCTCGATCTTCTCGTAGTGCTCGAGCTCGACCTGGAACAACCGCACCATCTCGACCGCGACACCGGCCGTGCCGGCTATGCCGACGCAGGAGAACTCGTCAGCCTGGTAGACCTTCTCGATGTCGCGCTGGGCGATGATGTTGCCCATCGTGGCCCGCCGGTCGCCGGCCATCGCTACGCCCCCGGGAAACGTGACCGCCACGATCGTCGTGCCGTGCCTGGCCTCGGTCGTCACCGGGGTTACCGGTAGCTGCCGGCGCGCCGGCAGCAGGTCGGGTGCGTATCCGGCCAGGAACTCGGTGAACGAGGAGGTCCCAACGGCCAGAAAGGCCGCGGGCAGCCGCCCTTGGCCGATCGGATTAGGTTGCACGGGACTCCTTTCGATCTCCGACCGCGCCGTACGCTAGCGGATCAGCGCGACGCGCCTGGACAGTACCGAGTCCGGGCTCGCCGGTGGGGCGCCGTGGCAGGCGGCGAGCTACTGACCGCCCTTCTGGACGAACTGCCGGACGAAGTCCTCGGCGTTCTCCTCGAGCACCTCGTCGATCTCGTCGAGGATGTCCTCGACGTCGTCGGACAGCTTCTCGTGCCGCTCCTTGACGTCGGCGGTCGCCGATGCCTCGGTGTCCTCGACCTCGTCGGACCGGGTGGTGGCCCGCTTCTGGCCGCCGGAGTCCTTAGTCGCCATCGTGCTCCTCCGAGCCGGGTGGTTCCTCTCGTGCGCTTTCGACCCTACAAGGCGGAACAGACTAATCGCAGAGATCGTTCCCGGCGTCCGCCAAGACCATGCTCATCCGGGGGTGTCTGTCCGGCAACGATCGATCATTGGACAGCTTCGCCCGACGCGCCGCCGCGACACGCGAGAAATGTCCCATTGGGTGACCAACGATCGATCATTAGCACCGGTGATCACGAACCGGTCAGCGCGGCGACCAGTTCGGTAGCCGTCCGGCAGCGGTCCAGGAGCTCACCGACGTGGACCTTCGTCCCGCGCAGCGGCTCCATCGTGGGCACCCGCTGCAACGAGTCGTAGCCGGGGAGATCGAAGATCACCGAGTCCCAGGAGGCGGCCGCCACCTCGTCGGCGTACTGAGCCAGGCACCGCCCGCGGAAGTACGCCCGGGTGTCCTCGGGCGGCTCGGTCATCGCGTGGGTGATCGCGGGTTCCTCGACCAGCCGCTCGATCCGGCCGCGAGCCGCCAGCCGGTTGTACAGGCCGCGGTCCAGCCGGACGTCGCTGTACTGCAGGTCGACCAGGTGCAGCCGGGGTGCGTCCCAGTCCAGCCCATCGCGGTTGCGGTAGCCGTTCATCAGCTCCAGCTTGGCGACCCAGTCCAGCTCTTTGGACAGGCTCATCGGGTCGTGCTCCAGCCGGGTCAGCACCGACTCCCAGCGATCGAGCACATCGGCGGTGACATCGTCGACATCGGCGCCGAACCGGTCCTCGACGTACTTGCGGGCCTGCTCCAGATACTCCATCTGCAGCTGCACCGCGGTCATCCGCCGGCCCGACTTCAGCGGCACCAGGGTGCGCAGCGACGGATCGTGCGAGACCGCGTGCAACGCCTGGACCGGGTTGTCCACGGTCAGCTCGACGGAGAGGAACCGTTCCTCGATCATCGCCAGTACCAGCGCGGTCGCGCCGAGTTTCAGGTAGGTCGAAAGCTCGGACATGTTCGCGTCGCCGATGATTACGTGCAGCCGGCGGTACCGCTCGGCGTCGGCGTGCGGCTCGTCCCGGGTGTTGATGATCGGCCGCTTGAGCGTGGTCTCCAGGCCGACCTCGACCTCGAAGTAGTCGGCGCGCTGGCTGATCTGGAAGCCGTGCTTGCGGCCGTCCTGGCCGAGCCCGACCCGGCCGGCGCCACACACCACCTGCC
>DATFRM010000459.1:0-2254 GCA_035263265.1 Actinomycetes bacterium | reverse complement strand
CACACCCCCGACCTTGACGACGTCTTCCTCGCCCTGACCGGCCACGCCAGGGAGAAGGAGATCGAAACGCCATGAGCACCGGTGGCTACGCCGTGCGCGACTCGGTCACGATGCTGCGCCGCAATCTGCTGCACGCAAGGCGTTACCCCGTGTCGACCACCGGGACACTGGTGGTGCCGATCCTGCTGCTGCTGGTGTTCGGCGGGCTGTTCGGCAACACACTCGGCGCCGGCCTCGGCGTCACCTCGGCCGGCGGCATCGACTACACCAACTACCTCACGCCCGCCATCGTCGTGATCGCCGCGGCGTCCGGGGCCCTGTCCACCGCCTTGAGCGTCAACCTCGACATGACCGCAGGCATCATCAACCGATTCCGCACGATGGCGATCTCCCGGGCGGCGGTGCTGACCGGGCACGTTCTCGGCAGCGCGATCCAGACGATCATCGCCATTGTGCTAGTCATCGGGGTCGCTCTGCTGATCGGCTTTCGGCCCACCGCCACTGTCGTCGAGTGGCTCGCGGCAGCGGGCCTGCTAGCGCTGCTCACCCTCGCGCTCACCTGGCCAGCGGCCGCCGCCGGCCTGGCCGCCAAAGGCCCTGAGGGCGCCAGCAACATCCAGCTCCTGGCGTTCCTGCCGATCCTGGGCAGCGGGGTAGTCCCACCAGAATCGATGCCGGCCGGAGTGCGCTGGTTCGCCGAGCACCAGCCGTTCACTCCGATCATCGGCACGCTGCGGGGGTTGCTACTGGGCACCCCGATCGGCAACAACGCCATCATCGCGCTCGCATGGTGTGTCGCCATAGGACTGATCGGATACCTCTGGGCCACGGCGCTGTTCAGCCGCAATCCGTCGTCGCGCTCCCGCGAGGTGTTCACCGCCATGCGGTAGGCCCTCCCACACGAGAAACAAGGAGTTCGTCATGACCCAGAACCAGAACCCACCAGAACCAGTGCTGCCGCCAGGACCAGACCCCGCACTAAAGCGCTTGGAGCGATTCGTCGGCACCTGGAACGTGACCGGTCGCACGCTGGACTCCGAGCAGGACAACGTGTCCGGACGATTCACTTTCGAGTGGCTGCCCGGGGGGTTCTTCCTGCAACAGCGCACCGAGCTCGACTTCGCCGGCTACCAGGTCCAGGGATTGGAGGTCATCGGCTACGACCCAGCCACCGACAAATTCCCTTCGACCGTCTACTCCAGCATGATCGGGGTCGCGATCCCCTACGAGTACGACGTGCACGACGATCAGGTGACCATCCGGACCGAGCTCAACGGTGGGGCGACCTACACGGGCAGCTTCAGCGAGGACGGTAGCTCCGGGTCGGGTGGCTGGCGGCCAGACCCGGGCGCGGGCCCCGGCAATGTCGCCTACGACATCACGGCCACCCGAGCCAGCTAGATCGTCATTGGCCGAGATCGAGAAAGCGGCCAAGGTCCCGTCTTCGGTCGGGGCGCTCACTCCACGCACACGGTAGCGGCCTCGACAGTACCCGGGGCATCCAGTGACATGATGAACGCCTGGGCGGTGAGCTGGTCGAAGGGAGTCTCGAGCACGTGATCACCATCGGCCAGCTCGCCGCCTATGCGGGCGTGACGATCAAGGCCATCCGCCATTACCACCAGCGTGGCCTGCTCGCCGAGCCGGCGCGCGACTCCTCGGGTTATCGGCGCTACGGCGCCGAGCACGCCATCGAGCTAGTCAAGATCAAAACACTCGCCGAGGCCGGCGTGCCGCTGGCCCGCATTAAGGAGCTGCTCGCCGCCGACGCTGACCGGTTGGCCGCAGCGATCGCCGAGATCGACCGCAGCCTGCAGCAACGGGCCGAACAGCTCCAGCGCAGCCGGGATCGGATCGCCCGGCTCACCGCCGGCGACCGGCTGTTCGTCTCCGCCGAGGTGGCCGAGTTCCTCGAGCGGCTACGCGAGCTCGGAGTGAGCCAGCGCGTGGTGCAGACGGAGCGCGACGGCTGGATCCTGATGCAGTCGGTCTCGCCGAAGGCGGCGACCGTGTGGATCGCCGACAAGCTTGATGCGCTCGACGATCCGGAGTTCTGCGCCCTCTACAGGGAGTGCGACGCGGCCTTCGACTGGTCCCCGGACGACCCGCGCCTGGACGCACTGGCAGATCGCGCCCAGCGATGGCTCGCCAAGCGGCACGGCCGGTTCGAGCGCAGACAGTGACCGGTGCCGGACCCGGCCATCGTCCGACTGCTCACCACATCATTCGACGCGTCGCCGGCCTGGGCCCGGCT
>DATFRM010000458.1:0-2636 GCA_035263265.1 Actinomycetes bacterium | reverse complement strand
TCGGTTCGATCCATGTGGCTAACTATGCCGTTACTCTCGCGATGTGGAGCTCTCGCCCCAAGTCGTCAACACACTGGCTCTGGGCGGACTCTGCCTCGGAGTGCTTGGGCTGTTGATCGGGTTCGGTGCGCACCGCCGGATCGACCGGATGCGCCGCTCATTCGTCCTGCTCCAGCACGGTGACAGCGAGGAGAGCTTCATCCAGATCGTGGAGCGCAACGTCGCGGAGGTCGTGGCGCTCCGAGACGAGGTCGACGGCGTGCGCGGCGACGTCGAGGAGCTGCAGAAGGACCTTACAGCCGCGATCCGGCATGTCGCGGTCGTGCGCTACGACGCGTTCGACGACGTCGGCGGCCGGTTGAGCTGGTCGACGGCCATGCTCGACGACGACGGCAGTGGGCTGATCGTGTCCTCGATCATCGGCGGGTCGGACACCCGGACCTACGCGAAGGGCGTTCGACGCGGAAACAGCACGATCGCCCTGTCCCCGGAGGAGCGGCAGGTGCTTGCCGCTGCGATCGGAGCCGCTCGGCGGGCGACCGCGGCCCGCAGCGCCCAACCGGCGTAGGCCGCGCTGAGCCACGGCCCGGTCACCGGGAGCTCGTACCTGACTGGCGATAGTCGTCCTCTAGGGTTGCGGGCATGCCTGGAGTGCCACCCGCCCGGTACGCCTACCTGGGTCCCGAGGGCACGTTCACCGAGTCGGCGCTGCGTACCGTGCCGGCCGCCGCCAAGGCGGAGCTGCTGCCGTGCCCAAGTGTCTCCGCCGCACTCGATGTGGTCCGCCGCGGTGAGGCGGACGGCGCCATGGTGCCGTTGGAGAGCTCGGTCGAGGGTTCGGTACCGGCCACACTCGACGAACTGGCCGCCGGCGATCCGCTGATCGTGCGGCGGGAGGTGCTGCTGCCGGTCGGGTTCGCACTGCTGGCCCGAAGCGGTACCGAACTGGAGAAGGTGCGCCGGATCGGCACTCACCCGCACGCGCAGGCGCAGTGCCGGAACTGGCTGGCGGTGAACCTGCCGGAGGCCGAGATCATCCCGACCGCGTCGACCGCGAGCGCGGCCGCAGCGGCGGCCGAACCGGGTAGCCATCTCGATGCGGCGATCGCGGCACCGATCGCGGCCGAGCACTACCGGCTCGTGCCGCTAGTCACCGACATCGAGGACAACCCGCACGCGGTAACCCGGTTCGTCCTGGTCGGCAAGCCGGCACCACCGCCCGCGGCAACCGGCGCCGACAAGACCTCGCTGGTGGCCTACATCTCCGACGACCACCCGGGTGCATTGCTCGAGGTGCTGACCGAGTTCGCCGTGCGCGGCATCAACCTGACCCGGATCGAGTCGCGGCCGACCGGCGACCGGCTCGGCCGCTACTGCTTCTCCATCGACTGCGAGGGGCACATCGACGACGCCCGGGTCGGTGAGGCCCTGATGGGCCTGCGCCGGGTATGTGCGGACGTGCGTTACCTCGGCTCCTATCCCCGCGCCGACGAGGTCCGACCGGTGCTTCGCCGGGGAGTGTCCGAGGCTGAGTACCGCGACGCCGCCGCCTGGCTGGCCAGGATCCGGGACGGACGCGTCTAGAGCCGCGGCACCCGTACGGTCAGCGACGCCGGCTCGATCTCGGCGACGAACTCCGCCGCGTCCGGGATGTTGTCGCCGTCCAGCTCACGGGGATGCGGCTTCTCGGCACGCACCTCGATGCGCTTGCCGCGGTGACGCTCGACCGGACGCCGGGTGCGGCGGTTGCGGGTGAGCACTCGGCTGGCCACATGTGCCCAGCCGACCACCGTGCGCGGTGACAAGATCACCACATCGAGCAGTCCGTCGTCCGGCGCGGCATCGGGCAGCAACGGGATCCCGCCGGTGATCCGCCCGACGTTTCCGACCAGCACCAGTCTGGCCCGGCGCTGTAGCTCGGGACCGTCGTCCACCCGCACGGTGACCCGCATGATGTCGCCGAACAAGTGCCGCGCGCCGGAGATCAGGTACGCCGGCCAACCCATCCCGGTCTTCAGCCGCTCCGAGGCACCGGCCACCATCGCGGCATCGAACCCGATCCCGGCCATCACCGCGAACCGCTGACCGTCCACGACGCCCAGGTCGATCCGCCGGTCCTGGCCGGCGAGCGCGACGTGAACCGCGTCGGCAGCGTCCATCGGCAACGCCAGGTTGCGGGCCAGCAGGTTCCCGGTGCCGACCGGAACGATGCCTAGCGGTATCCAGGTGCCGGCCAGCGCGTCCGCGCAGGCGCGGACCGTGCCGTCGCCGCCGCACGCGATCACCAGCCCGGTGCCGAGCTCGATCAACTCCCGCGCCTGACCGAGCCCGGCGTCCTGCGCGGTGGTCTCCCGGAATACCGGCTCGTCGTATCCGAGCGCGGCCGCCTCGTCCAAGATCTCTGCGCGCACAGCCGCACCGCCGTCGGAGTACTTGGCCGGGTTCAGTACTACACCCACCTGCCGGCTCGGCGCGGCCACCGGAGCCGGGTGGGCCCGGGCCGGCCGATAGCGCAGCCACACGTAGGTGCCGATCACCAGCCAGCCGGTCCCGATCAGTCCGGCAGTGATCACCGCGCCGACCGACGGCCCGGACCGGTCGTCCAGCAGCGGCTGGAGAACGGCAGCAGTGGTCAA
>DATFRM010000457.1:0-7877 GCA_035263265.1 Actinomycetes bacterium | reverse complement strand
CCCGTACAGCCAGCCGAGCGCGGTGCCCCGACGCGGATCGAACCGGTGAGCCCCGGCCAGCACCTCGACGAACACGTCGGCGACGAAGTCGGCGACATCCTCCGGGTCGGCGAACCGGCGCACCCCGAATCCGACGATCTTGGCCACGTGCCGACGGTAGAACTCCGGCAGCGCACCCGGCCCGGCAGCGATGGCCAGCAGCAGGTCGGAGTCGCTGGGCTCTGGCACGGTGCCTCCCACCTGGGTGTGACGAGCGGGCGTCAGTAGGGAGTTGTCGCCGCGCGCCGCACCGTTACCGCCAGGATGCCGGGCTTACCGCCGGGACGCCGGACCAGCCGGCCCGGACCGCCGGATCAGCCGGCCTCCGGGAGATCCCCAACAACCCGGTCAGCCGACCTGACGGGAGAACCTTAACCGCCCCGGTCAGCCGGTCTGCCGGGAGACCCGAACCGCTCAACTCCCGGACGCGGGTTCAGCCGCCGGACTCGGCTGCTGGTCGGACGACCAGTCCGGCGCGGGCTCGGTCGTCGCCCGGCGGATGTCCGGTTCGATGTAGATCACCCGCGCGATCGGTACCGCCGCCCGGATCCGCGCCTCGGCCCGGTCGATCGCCGCCGCGAGATCGGCTGCCGTGATCGCCCTGTCCACTGCGATCTTCACCGCGACCAGCAGCTCGTCCGGGCCGAGATGCATGGTGCGCATATGGATGATGCTCCTGACCTCTGGCTCGGCCAGCAGTGCGGCCTCGATCTTCTGCAGGTCCGCTCGGGTGGCGGCCTCGCCGACCAGCAGGCTCTTGGTCTCGGTGGCCAGCACGATCGCGATCGAGACCAGCAGCGACCCGATCGCCAGCGAGCCGATCGCGTCCCACACACTGTCCCCGGTCACGACCGCGAGGCTTACCCCCATCAGCGCAAAGACCAATCCGATCAGCGCGCCGAAGTCCTCCAGCAGCACCACCGGCAGCTCGGGCGCTTTTGCCCGGCGGATGAAGTTGACCCACGAGGCCGTGCCGCGGATCCGGTTGGACTCGACGATGGCGGTCCGGAACGAGATCGACTCCAGGACAATCGCGATGATCAGCACGCCCAACGCCACCCATGCCCGCTCGATCGGGTGCGGATTCGCCAGCTTCTGAAATCCCTCCCAGAGCGCGAACAGGCCACCGAGGCTGAACAGCACGATCGAGACGATGAACGCGTAGATGTAGCGGTCCCGGCCGTATCCGAACGGGTGCTCTGCGCTGGCGCCGCGTTGCGCGCGCTTGCCGCCGAGCAACAGCAGAGCCTGGTTGCCGGAGTCGGCGACCGAGTGGACCGACTCCGCCAGCATCGACGCGGAATTGGTGATCAGGTATGCGATGAATTTGGTCAGTGCGATGCCGAGGTTCGCCAGCAGGGCCGCGATGATGGCTCGGGTGCCACTGCCGGTGCTCACTGGACGATCCGCTCCTTCAGCTCGGCGATGGCCGCGATCGGCGTCGGGTCGACACCGTGCAGTAACGCCAGGTAAACGCTAGCGAAGTCGCCGAGTCCGACCAGGCTGGCCAACTGCTCCAGAGGGTGTTCGCCCTCGGCGACCAGCTCGTTGACCGGCACGCCACGATCCGTGGCCAGCTCGACGGACGCCGTGGCCCGCCTGGCTACCTGCGGATGCTCACCCCGGTCCCGCATCAGGACCAGCCGAAGCCGGCCGGCGTCCGGCTCATCGACCCGATCTCGGAACAGGTCCGCGTGCGGGTCCCCGCTCGGCGACGCAAGCCGGCCGAACCTCCCGTCCAGCGCAACCACCTGGTTGTGGTTCGACTCCGGCAGCGCCCCGATCACAGCCGGCAGCTTGCTGTTCTCGTTGAGCTGGCAGCCGAACCGGTAGGCGGCCACCGCTGCGACCGGCCCGCTGCCCCAGACCATCGGCACGTATCCGGCCAGGTCCAGCGCCAGGGTCTTGGCCGGGTTCACAAACGACTCGGATGACGGCCGGCACTGCTCGGCGATCGCATCGAGCCGATCCGCGGTCCGGTCGAGTACGCCGGCCGGCACCACTACCAGCCCAAGCGCGTGCACCGCGATCAGCGCGGGCACGGTCAGCACCCACATGTTGGCTCGGGGCAACCGACCGCCGCTGCTGATCGGCAGGTGGAAACCCCGCGCCTGCTCGGACAGCGCCTCCAGCGGTGAGGCGGGTGCACCGATGGTGAGCAGCCGGGCGCCGCGGCGGCCCGCCTCCTCGACCACCGCGAGCGTTTCCTCGGTCGTACCGGAGCAGGAGACCGCGATCACCAGGTCCACCGCGCCGACCCAGGCCGGCAGCGTGTAGCCGTGGCTGGCCAGCACCGGAGCCGGGCTGGACGCGCCGCACAGGGCCGCCACCGCCTCGCCGGCGATGCCGGACCCGCCCATGCCGGCCAGCACCACCGCGCGCGGCCGGCCATCGCTGGCCACTCGGGCCGCCAGCCCGTGCTCGGCGCTCGCCGTATTCGCGATCCGCACCTGTGCCCCCGCGGTGGCCACGGCGCGCAGCATCTCGGACTGGTCGAGCGCGGTGCGTGCCTCGGCGTCGTCCAGCACCGACTCGTCGATCGTGCTCATGCCCGATACCGGCGACAGCGTTGGACCAGCAGGTGGCTCGGTGGTGTGTTCGTCATCCGGGTGTGCTCGTCAGGACAGGGTGCTTGGTCATCCCGGTTCGGCCGTCGCAGCCCGCGCCTGGTCGACCAGCAGCACCGGGATTCCGTCCCGAACCGGGTAGGCCAGACCACAGCTCGGCGAGGTGCACACCAGTTCGCTTGCTGCCTCGTCGACGCGCAGCCGGGACCGGCATTGCGGGCAGGCGAGCACTTCGCGAAGTACGGGGTCGATGTTCATCGGTTTCTCCATTAGCTCGCCCGGACGATGGCGAGCACCTCGTCGCGCACCGCGGCCATCGTCTCGTCGTCGGCGGCCTCGACGTTCAGCCGAAGCAACGGCTCGGTGTTGGACGGGCGCAGGTTGAACCACCAGTCCGCCGCGTCCACGGTCAGCCCGTCCAGCTCGTCGAGCCTGACGCCGGGCCGATCCTGGTAAGCGGAGCGCACCGCCTGGATCCGGTCCTTCTGATCGGTCACCTTCGAGTTGATCTCGCCGGATCCCGCGTACCGGTCGAACGGGGCGACCAGCCGGGACAGCGGCCCAGCCTGGCTACCGAGCGCGGCCAGCACATGCAGCGCGGCCAGCATCCCGGTATCGGCCCGCCAGAAGTCGCGGAAGTAGTAGTGCGCCGAGTGCTCGCCGCCGAAGATCGCGCCGGTCCTGGCCATCTCCTGCTTGATGTAGGAGTGGCCCACCCTGGTCCGGACCGCTACTCCGCCGGACTCGCGCACCACCTCGGGGACCGACCGGGACGTAATCAGGTTGTGGATGACGGTCGAGCCCGGCTCCCGTGCAAGCTCCCGGCTGGCCACCAGCGCGGTGACCACCGACGGCGGGACCGACTGGCCGTGCTCATCCATGACCCAACACCGATCCGCATCGCCGTCGAACGCGAGGCCCAGGTCGGCACCGTGCTCCCGCACGGCGGCGGTCAGGTCCACCAGGTTGTCCGGCACGATCGGGTTGGCGTCGTGGTTGGGGAACGTGCCGTCCAGCTCGAAGTACAGCGGGATCAGCCGCACGTTCAGCCCGGCGAACACCGCCGGCACGGTGTGCCCGGCCATCCCGTTTCCGGCGTCCACCACCACAGTCAGCGGGCGGATGCCGGACAGATCGACCAGCGAGTGCAGGTGGGCGGCGTAGTCGGACAGCAGATCGCGCTCGACGATCCGGCCCACCCGGCCGGTGGGGCCGGTCGCGCCGGCCTCGACTAGGTCCGCGATCTCCTCGAGCCCGGATCCCTGGCCGATCGGCGCAGCACCCGCCCGACACAGCTTGATCCCGTTGTACTGCGCCGGGTTGTGGCTCGCGGTGAACATCGCA
This sequence comes from Actinomycetes bacterium, assembly GCA_035263265.1. GTDB lineage: Bacteria > Actinomycetota > Actinomycetes > JAKEEW01 > JAKEEW01 > DATAFN01. The sequence continues at coordinate 3,927 of DATFRM010000457.1, read as the reverse complement.
CCCGGCACGTCCAGCGAGCCGCTGGCGTAGTAGAGCAGGTCGGTGGAAGCCAGGCCGATATCCGTGACGTCGGCACCCGAGTCGGCCGCCCCGTGCGCGAACGCGGCCGATAGCTCGGGCGAGCTCGGGCGCATGTCCCGCCCGACCACGATTGCGTCACTACCGGTCGCCCGGACGAACGCCGCACCGAACCGGGCGGCGAGGTCGGGGCTGAGCTCGTCCGGGACAACGCCGCGAATGTCGTACGCCTTCACGATCGAGGACAGATCGGGCACCCAGGAACTCCGCGGTTTCGTCGCTGGCAGATCTGCCAGACCATACCGGACGCAGCCGGTGCGGCTGTCGGTGCGGCCGTCGGCGCGATCAGCAATCCGGCGCGGGCAGCACCCGTAGATGACCGCGCCTGCCGACATCCATCTCCGGCTCGAAGTAGCCGTCCTCGTCGAACGGCAGCTGACCGGCCTCCCGAACCGCATTGGCCAGTGCCTCGAGATCGTCGCTGCTGGGTCCGGGTGGACTGGGCTCCAGCGCGAGCCTGACAATCTCCCAGCCGCGCGGGGCGGTGAGCCGCTCGGAGTGCTCGGCGCACAGGTCGTAGCAGTGCGGCTCCGCGTGAATGGCCAGCGGACCCAGCACCGCGGTCGACTCCGCGTAGACGTAGGTCAAGGTGGCGATGGCGGATCGGCTACACGCGGTCCGCGAGCAACTTCGTGCCGGGCTCACGATGTTGGAAGCTACCCTGCAGGGCCCGCAGGCGCGAACATTGGAAGAAAGTCGCCGGTTTCGTGTCGCGGGACACGCCCGAGTGAGGGACGCGCCCACTACAGTCGTGCTCGTGCAGCGCAGCCAGGCACCGCGGATGGGAGGCGAGGTGAGCCAGCGCATGGCCAACGGCCCGGTACCGGCTCGCGCGCCGCGCCGCGACCGGCACGGCCGCGGCTTGCGAGGCCGACTCGCCCCCGGCCACCTGCCCATCTCGCGGACCCGGTCCGAGCGATTCGACGATCTCGTCCTGGATGCGGTGGATCGCCTGGAGACGCGCTGGGGCACTCAACTGGACGGCGTCGAGTTCGCCGTCGAGGAGGTTCCGCCGCCGGACGCCGCGGCGTGGTCGGCGGACCCGGTGCCGCTGGCCAGGCTCTTCCCAGCGGTCGGCGAGCTACCCGCCCGAATCGTCCTGTACCGGCGACCGCTGGAGGCGCGGGCAACCGGCCGCGAGGAACTGCGCTTGATCGTGCACGACGTGGTGGTGGAGGAGATCGCCGAACTGCTCGGGCTGGAGCCGGAGATGGTTGATCCCAGGTACGGCAACAGCGCCGAATAACCGGACGGCGATCCGTTTGTGCGTTCCGGCCGACTCGAGTCGGCCTACTCGCCGGGTCGGAGTCCGGCCGACAGGTCGTTGACCACGTCCGGCACCAGCGCGGTGGTGTGGCTGGGCTGGAACTGCTCGATCGTGAGCAAGTCGCCCTCGCTGCTGCGCTCGGACAGCACCCGGGACGCGTAGACCGGACCGGAGCCGGGCAGCGGAGTGATGAGAATCGCGAACGCACCCTTGATCTTGCCGAGCGATACCTCGCGGCTCACCCCGGCCTTGATCTTGACAACCCCGAAGTCGGTCGGCTCCTTGCCCTGGGCCATGGTGACGACGGTAACGCTGGCCGCTTGGTCCGGAGCGGTGAGCACGAGCTTGCTGGTCAGGTCGTCCTGGTTGCGTGCGTCGGCGACGATCGACGGTCCGCCCAACGGCGGGCTTGCGGCCAGGTACGCAAAGTCTGGTGGGTCGTCCCCGGTGCCGACCCGCAGCGCGGCAATGACCGGGCGATCCGCCTCGATCAGCACCCCGAACGGCTCCCCGCCCGCGACCTCGGTAAGGCTGACCTGTTTGAGTCGATTTCCTTCCAGCGCGATTGTGTCCAGCGCGCCGGCCTTCGGGTCCGGCGCTGGGCTGAACGTGCCGCTCTTGCCGACTACCTTCAGCCTGGCCAGCGCCCCGTCGTCGCCCGGTACGAACAGGTACAGCGTGCGCTCACCGTGCCCGCCAGGGACGGCCGGAACGATCACGCGAGTGTTCGCCGCGGCCACCGCGGGGATCCAGTCCGCCCCACGCGGCTGGACTCCGTCGTGCGCGTTGTCATACAGCGCGGCGGCCACCCGCCCGACCCTGGCCACCACATGCACCACGAGCCGGTCGTGTGGCGCCGCGGCGAACTGCAGCACATGCGGGCGATCCACGCTGCCAGGTGGGATCGTCAGCGCATCCAGGCCGGACGCCTCGACCCGGCCATCGTCACCGTAGAGCTCGACATCGACCTGTGCCGGCGCGTTCTCCGGGTTGATCAGGAACAGCGTGGCGGTCCGGCTCTTCCCGTTCGAACCGGTTCCCGCGAACCAGAACTCGGTCGCGGCTTGCGGGCACGGCGTGCCGGACAACGATCGGGTGATCGCATCGCCGCTGGTTCGGGTGGTCTGCGACGCGGCGAACCCGGGGGCGACGGCTCCAGCGGCCCTCGCGACCAACGGCTGCTTCGTTGCTGTTGACAGGTCGGTGTACGCGGTGGTTCCCGGCTCCGAGATGGTCAGCAGGGAGTCCTTGTCCTTACTGCCCAGCTTGGTCACAGTCGCCTTGCTCTTGGCTGCGCTCCCGGTGCCGGAATCGACGCTGGTTGCCGGCTCGGCCGGCGGCGCGGCGATCGCGACTCTAGTCTCAGCCAGCGAGTCGAGATGCGGGCACACCGCGATGGTGCTCCGCACGGTCACGCGGGTGCCAGCGCTGCTACCGGCCCGGACCGGCTCCGGGTCGGTGAGCAAGGCGAAGACCAGCACCAACACAAGAGCGCCGATAACAGCCAACAAGGTGCGCCCGGTCCGGCTCCGCGGCGGTCGGAACTGCACCCCGTACGGCCTGGACAACTGCCTGGCCAGGCCAGCCGCCTGCCGGGGCAGGTAGCGCCGGGTCATGACGATCTCCAGCGCCAGTCGTCATTGCCGGCTTCTTCCTCGTCGACCTCCCACGGCAACCGGCGCGACCGCGGCGGCGCCTCCGATCCGGCGACGGTGTCCTGCGCCGGAATCCTCGGGGGTGGGCCACCCGGATAGCCATCAGCCGGGTAGCCACCGTCGGCGTGATCGCCAGCCGGGAGCGGCTCGAACCCGCCGTACTCGGGCAGCGTCGGATAGCCGGATTCGTCGTGCTGCGGCGCCGGCCCGGGCGGGTACGGCTCGTCGTGCAGCACCTCGTAGCTGGCCACCGGCAACCCCGGAACCGGACCGGTGGTGAACGCCGGGTCGTAGGTCGGGTCGTAAGCGAGCGGATCCGGCCGCTTGCTGTAGTCCGGCGCTGGCCCGGCCGACTGGCCGCGGTGCCTGGGCGGCGGCTGGACCGGCTCGGGTGGCTGGTCGCCGTCGACGCCGTTGTCCGAACTCACCGGCCAGCGCGGGTACTCGTACGCCTCGTACGAGCCACCGGCGTGGCGCCCGTGCCGGCGCGGGGACTCGGCCGGTTCCCGCGCTCCCTGGTCGCTGCCCGCCGGCCGAGGGGCGGCCTGGTCGTAGCCGTGGCCGGACGGGTTGTGGTCGTGCGGCGCCCGTGGGTCGCCGCCGGTCGGCGCAGGGACGTACATCTGGGGCGCGGCCGGCTCGTAGACCGGAGCCGGCTCGTGAACAGCCGGGGGCGGGTGCCCGGGTCCGGGCTCGGGCGGTAGCGGGCCGCCATGGTGCGGGGCCGGCTGCGGGTGCGGACCACCGACCACCGGAATCTGGCCGGACGTGGCGGCGCGGGCGGCTGCCACCCCGGCCACCGCGGCCCCGACCCCGGTCCGACGTCCGACTCGGTGCCCACCGGTGTTCGGGCCCGCGGGCTCGACGCGGGGCTCCTCACGCCCGGCCGGCTCGAACGGCGGCTCGTCGAACTGCCCACCCTCGAAC
>DATFRM010000456.1:0-6331 GCA_035263265.1 Actinomycetes bacterium | reverse complement strand
CCCGCAACGAGTGCGGCCAGGATCGCCACCAAAGAACTCGCGGCCGGACCCGGCGAGCCGAACAGGTCGGCGAGCCGGTTGCCGGCAAGCGCGGCCAGCAGACCGGCGACCAGTCCAGCCAGCAATGTACGCGGCAGACCGGACAGCGCACCGCCGCCTCCGTAGCGCCGGACCGCCAGCGCCAGCAGCACCGCCGCCACCGTCATCCCGATCGCGTTGCCCAACCCGAGCGCAGTCACCACGTCTCGTGGCTCGACGGTGAGCGCGAGCACTACATCCGCGACCGCGACTACCGCCCAGCCGGCGACGATTCCGGTCGCCGCCTGCCGGCCATGCCCGCCCGCGTACAGCACCCGGCTCAGGTGCGCGACCAGCCCATACCCGACCAACCCCGGCGCCCAGGCGACCAGCGCCCGAGCCAGGTCGTCGGGCGGCACCCCGGCCCCGGGCGCGCCGCGGACGAACACCGCGGCCACCGGGACGGCGGTCGCGGCCAGGACAGCGCTGCCCGCGGCCGAGACCAGGAGAACCGCTCTGCTGGTGGCCGCCACACCCCGGCTGAATCGCTCGCCGGCCTGTACCGCGGCCGTGGACAGATGTGGGAACACGCTGGTCGCGATCGGCACGGCAAGAATGGCGTAGGGCAGCAGGTAGAGCGCCCACGCGTAGGAGTAGAGCACCACGGACGCGTCGGTCCCTTGCCGGTTCGCCAGCCGGATGATCACTACGGTCGCAAGTTGCTGGCCGACCACAGCGGCGACACCTGCACTGGCGAGCACGAGCGCGCGGCGGCGGGCCCCGGGCGGGAACCCAAGGCTCGGCCGCAGCCGGATGCCGGTGTGGCGCAGCGGCACCAGCAGGCTGCCGGCCAGTACCACGACGCCGAGCGTGGTACCGCCGGCCAGCAGCAGCCCGGCCGAGGTCGGCAGCGCGGTCAGGTCCGACTGCCGGCCGTCGGCGACGGCGGCGAACGCCAGGTAGGTGGCCGCGACCACGAGGCTGGACAGCAGCGGCGCCACGGCCGGCCCGAGGAAGCGCCGGTCTGCCTGGAGCACGCCGGACAGCACGACCGCGACCCCGTACAGCGGTATCTGCGGCAGGAACAGCAGCAGCATCCGGGCCGCGACCTCGGCCGCTTCCTGCGGGCAACCGGCCGGCGGCATCCCGAGCAGGCCGCTGACGATCGGAGTGACCAGGAACATCCCGATCACTGCGATCGGGGTCAGGATGAGCAGCGACCAGGTCAGCAGCGCGGACACGATCCGGCTGGCCTCGGCCACCGAGCCACCGGCCCGGTCCCGTCCGTCTCCCAGCGCCAAGCCAGATCCGGTTCCGGACCCGGACCCCGTGCGGATACCGGCAAGCAGCGGTGCGGCCAGCGGCACTACCAGCCCGGCAAGCGCGCCACCGGCCACGATCTCGAACACGATGTTGGGCACCTGGTTCGCGGTGGTGTACGCCGCGCCCAGGCAGTTCGGCCCGACCGTGCGCGAGAACACCAGAAGCCGGCCGAACCCGGCGATCCGGGCCAGCGCGGTAACGACAGCAATCAGCAGCGCCGCCCCGGCCAGCGCCCGGAACGCGCCGGAGCTGCCGGCGCCGGGGCGGTCTGCGTTCACTCAGTCGAGACCGGACGGCGCCCGAGCATGTCGATCGCGTTCAGCGGCGGCGAGGCGGCGATTACCTTGGTGAAGCTCACCTTCTCGCTGGCCAGCGTCAGTCCGATGATCGAGGCCGCGCGCAGCAGCAGCCCACCCCGGCCGGAGCCGGCGGCAGCCGCCACTCCCAGAGCGGCGCCGAGCGCATTTGCGCCGGCGTCGCCGAGCATGGCCCGCTCGCTGAGGTCCTCGGGCAGCAGTGCCGCCGCGGCGCCCATCGAACCGGCCGCAAGCACCCCCGCGCCGCGTCCGCGCGGGCCGCGTCCGCGCGGGCCGCGTCCGCGGGAGCCGGCGGCGGAAGCGGAGCCGGAGCGCGCCAGCATTACCGGCGTACCGGCCATCAGCCCGGCCTTGATCGCCCGGCCGGGCCGCAGGTCGAGCAGGTTGACCAGGTTGGCCGAGCCGGCGATGACAATCCCGGCCAGCAACTTGTCCAGTGGCTTGCGCTGCACAAGAGCGCCGGCGACCAGGCCGGCCGCGCCGATGCCCAGCAGCTTGACCGCTCCAGTAGTCACTTCGCCCTTGGCCAGCGCGTCGAAATGGCCGCGCAGCCCGCGGGACGAGCCGGACCCGGCCAGGTCGTCGTAGCTGCCCAGTGCCCCGGCCGACAGCGCGGCCAGCATCGCTGCGGTCCGCAGCCGCGGCGGCAGCCCGGGTGCGAGCGCGATCGCGCCCGCGGTGCCGGCCACCAGTGCCGGACCCTCGAGCAGCGTGACCGGCTCGCCCCGGTGGTTCTTCCTCGTCCAGGTGTCCGGCCCGCCCGGTTGCCGGCGGTTTAGCTCGCGATAGGCCAGCCGGGCGACCCCAGCGCCCAGCGCGATCGCGGCCAGGCGACGCGAAACGGTCACTGCTGCCCCTCCTTGGTCAGGTCGGGCAGCGGACCATCTGTGGTTCCGGCGATGCCGTACTGCCCGCTGTCCCCCCGACTCTGCTCCTCCAGCGCGTACACCACGCCGATGCGGCCGATCGGGGAGTCGGCGACGTCGATGGTCGAGACTACATTCGCCACATCCGAGTTCGCACGAATCGCGGACACCACACCGCGCTCGGTCGCCGACGCCTCGGTACCGGCGACAACCACACCACGGCTGCGCTCGTCGAGTGCTCGCGCGAGGGACAGGTAGGCGCCGGCCGATCGCTGAATCGACGCACCCGCACCGCCCGGTGTTCCGGCGATCAGGACCGCCATCGTGGCCGGCCCGGCAGGATCCCCGCCGATGTCGATGAGGTCGGCGTCCTGATAGCCGTCGAGCAACTGCGTGGCGCTCGCGTCCAGCGGCTGTGCGGCCAGCACGAACTGGTCGGTGACCAGCGCGGATGCCAGCTGGATCCCGGCCCGGTCGTAGACGTTGGCGCCGCCCGGCCACTCGGTCCCGGCCGGCGCCAGCCTTGTCACCAGCTCGTTGAGCCCGTTCTCCTGCACCGCATCGGAGTACTTCGGGGTCACCTCGATCCGGCTGGAGATCTGGCCGCCGGCCCGCTCGATGAGGTCCGCGGTCGCCTCGACCACGTCGGCGTTGGAGCTCGGCAGGCTGATCAGCGCTACCGACTCGCCGGTAAGCTGGCCGGCTACCAGATCCGGCGCGACCTGTTGGGCGAACGCGCTCGCGAACCGCTGGCCGCGCTCCAGGTCCTGGACCTGCCGTTGGAGGTCGTCGGTGTGGTCGCGAAGCAGGTCGGTGGTCTTGGTCAGCCGCTGCAGCAGTGGACCTTCCACGACCGAGCTGCCGACCAGGATGCCGGTCGCAAGCGCTAGCAGCACCGCCACGAGCGAGACGACGTGGTAGCGAAAGTCGATCAACTAGAACAGCCCCTGGAACCAGTAGAGAACGTTCTGCCACAGCGCGGCGAGCACGGCCAGGATCGCGCGGCCGGCCGGCGATGCGCCAAATGCGACGCCGATCACCACGATCGCGGCGCCGACGAGCAGAAGCAGTTGCCCGGTAGAGATGCTGCTGTGGTACAGCCTCGACACGCCTTTGGCGTCGACCAGCTTGCCGCCGACCCGAAGCCGGGTCAGGAACGTGCTGGCCATGCCGGCCCGTCCCTTGTCCAGGAACTCGACGAGCGTGGCATGCGTGCCGACCGCGACGATCAGGGTGGCGCCGGCATCGTCGGCGAGCAGCATCGCGATGTCCTCGCTGGTACCGGCCGCGGGGAACACCACGCACGGCAGGCCGAGCTGGTCCAACCGGGCCCGCCCCGGCGCGCTACCGTCCCGATAGGCGTGCAGCACCAGCTCCGCGCCGCAGCGCAGCGCGGTGTCCGAGACCGAGTCCATGTCGCCGACGATGATGTCCGGCTGGTAGCCGGCCTCCATCAGCGCGTCCGCGCCGCCGTCCACGCCGAGCATCACCGGCCGGTACTCGCGGATGTATGGGCGCAGGGTCGCGATGTCCTCGCGGTAGTTGTAGCCACGCACCACCACGAGCACGTGCTTGCCCTCGAGCTTGGTGCTGATGGCCGGCACGCCGGCGCCGTCGAGTAGCAGCTCGCGCTCGCGCTTGAGGTACTCCATGGTGTTCGCAGCGAACGCCTCGAGCTGCACGGACAGGCCGGCTCTGGCCTCTTCCATCGCGGTGGTGATCGCCTGCTTGCTTTGCAGCGCGCCGTAGCCGAGCGGTACCTCGCCGCGGTAGATCACGTTGTCGTCGAGCCGCAGCAGCTCGCCGTCGTGAATCCGGTTGATGATCTCGGTGCCCACCCCGTCGACGAGCGGGATCCCGGCCGCCACGATGATCTCCGGGCCGAGGTTCGGGTACCGCCCGCTGATGCTCGGTGCGGCGTTGACCACGGCCGCGACCCGGCAGGCCACCAGCGCCTCCGCGCTGATCCGGTCCAGATCGATGTGGTCGATGACCGCGATCTCACCTGGCCGCAACCGCTTGGTGATGTTCTTGGTGCGCCGGTCGACGCGAACTACCGCGTTGATGCCGGGCAACGGCACCTCGCGTTCTCGACGAACTCCGGGCATCCTCATCGACGGTCATCCTGCCACGCACACGGCGCGGCAGACCGCACGGCCGGGATCATCGGAGCCGACCGGCCTCGCCCGCGTTGCCGTCGGACGGTAGTACCCAGGTGGGCCCTTGTCATACCGGCGCTCGGTGCCTTGACCTGGCGAGTCAGTCGCGGGACTTGGCCTCGATCGCGGTGGCGAGCAGCTCCTCGGCGTGCGCGGCCGCGGTCTCCGATTCGGTGAGCCCGGCCAGCATCCGGGACAGCTCCCGAACTCGGCCGGGATCATCCAACGTGGTCACGCCGCTGCGGGTGACCAGACCGTCCCCCGATTTCTCCACCACCAGGTGCCGGTCGGCGAACGCGGCCACCTGCGGTAGATGCGTCACCACGATCACCTGCGCGGTCCGGGCCAGCCTAGCCAGCCGCTTCCCGACCTCGACCGCTGCGGTCCCACCGATCCCGGCGTCTATCTCGTCGAAGACGAAGGTCGGCACCGGATCGGCGCCGGCGAACACCACCTCGACCGCCAGCATGATCCGCGACCGCTCGCCGCCCGATGCGCCCCGCTGGATCGGCCGCGGCGGCGCTCCCGGATGCGCCGCCAGTAGCAGTTCCACCTCGTCGACCCCGGCAGGGCCGTAGGTAAGCCGCCGGCCGGCAACATCCAGGCCGTCCGAGCTCTCGGCCTGCCGGACCGCAACGGTCAGCTGGGCATGCGGCATGGCCAGCGAGGCCAGTTCGGCGGTGACCGCGGCGCCGAACCGCTCGGCCGCCTCCTGCCGGCCGGCCGAGATCGTGGTGGCCAGGCCGGCCAGCTGGTCGGTCAACGCCTTGCGTTCCGCGGTCAGCTCGTCGATCCGTTCGTCGTCGCCCTCGAGCTCGGCCAGCCGGGTCACCGACCGCTCGGCCCACTCGAGCACCTCGTCGATCGTGTCGCCGTACTTGCGAGTGAGTCCGGCCAGCACCGCCCGCCGCTCGTGCACTGCTGCCAGCCGAGCTGGGTCCGCGTCGACACTCTCGGCGTAGCCGGCCAGCTCGGTGGCCACATCGGAGAGCAGGTAGCTGACCTCGGCGAGCCGATCGGACAGTGCGGCCAGTTCCGGATCGTGCGCACGCACCTGTTCGAGCGTGCGGCGGGCGAGTCCAACCAGGCCTACCGCGTCCGGCTCGTCCGCCTCACTCGTACTCCCAGTTGCATCGCCGAGCAGAGCTGCATGGGCACCGGCCGCCGCCATGCGCAATGAGTCGGCGTGCTCGAGCCGCTCGGACTCGGTGCTCAGCTCGGCGTCCTCGCCGGGCTGCGGCTCGGCGGTGCTGATCTCGCTGAGTCCGAACCTGAGCAGGTCCGCCTCCTGGGCGCGCTCGCGCGCTCGGGTGGTCAGCTCGGCCAATGTCGTCTCGACTGTGCGCAGCCGCTGGTAGGTCTGCCGGTAGTCGGCCAGCGGCGCCGTCACCGGCTCGCCCGCGTACCGGTCCAGCGCCTCGCGCTGCCGGGTCGGCCGGAGCAGCCGGTCCTGGTCGTTCTGGCCGTGCACCGCGATCAGCTCTTCGGCCAGCTCGCCGAGCACACCTATCGGCACCGTACGGCCGCCGAGCACCGCCCTGGACCGGCCCTCGGCAGCGACCGTCCGCCCGACCAGCAGTACACCGTCTTCCATCTCGGCGCCGGCATCGAGGGCGCGTGCGGTAGCCGGGCCGTCCTCGAGCGCCAG
>DATFRM010000455.1:0-6284 GCA_035263265.1 Actinomycetes bacterium | reverse complement strand
GATCCAGCGTCCGGGTCCGGAGGACGAGAACGGCGAGATCTGGTACGAGATCGCGGACTACCACTGCACGGTCACCGGTGGCACGCTTCGCCCCGGCGACGACGCCACCGACGCGCAGTGGGTCTCGTCCGCCGAGCTTCGTGCGCTGCCCACCTCCGACGGTCTGATCGAGATCCTCGAGTCCTGGGGCATCGTCTAGGCGGATCACGCGATCGGGCTGATCACGACGGGCGCGTGCTATCCTGGCCATCGGCCGCGGACCGCGGCCATCGTTACGTGCCGGTGCCCTGATCTGGGGCAACGAGCCCAAGGAGGTGGATGCGATGACCGCAGGTTCAAGTCCCTGCAGTACCAGCCGCTCCCCGCTCCGGGCTCGGGTACTGCCGCGCTAACGCGCAGGACCTTCTTCCAGCGCCGCCTCCGGCGCGAGCGGGTGAGCCTCCACCAGTCCGCACTGCGGCTGATCGCGTCCAACATCTGACGCGCCGGCCGCCACGGGATCGTGAAGGAGCCCCTGCCATGTCGATGATTCGTGAGCTGCGCACGGCGGTGCGGCGCAACTCGAGCGCGCCGGCCGTCGTCCCGGCGCCGGCTCGGTCGCGCGGCATCGTGGACTGCGCGATCTACCGGGACGGAATCCGCCTTCCGGAACAGCACACGTTCTCCTCCGCCCTGCGCAACGTGCGCCGGGCCGGCCACGGATTCGTTTGGATCGGCCTGCATGAGCCGGCCGAGTCGCTGCTGGCCGAGATCGGCGAGCGGTTCGATCTGCATCCGCTGGCGATCGAGGACGCGGTCCAGGCCGCCCACCAGCGGCCGAAGCTGGACCGGTACGACGACATGCTGTTCGCGGTGTTCAAGACCGTTCGCTACGTGGAGCACGCTCAGCTGAGCGCTACCAGCGAGATCGTCGAGACCGGCGAGGTCATGGTCTTCCTCGGCCGCGACTTCGTGATCACCGTCCGGCATGGTGAGCACGGCGACCTGCGCGGCCTCCGGCGCCGGCTGGAGGCCGACCCGGAGCTGCTGAGCAATGGCCCGTCGGCCGTGCTGCATGCGGTGGCCGACCGGATCGTCGACGACTACCTGCTGGTCACCGACCACCTGCAGGGTGACATCGACGAGGTCGAGACGGCCGTCTTTTCCTCCCGGCGGTCCCGGGACGCGGAGCGGATCTACCAGCTCAAGCGTGAGGTGCTCGAGCTCAAGCGCGCGATGACCCCCCTCGCCGCACCCTTGCAGACGTTGGCCGAGCGGCCGATGCGGTTGGTCGAGAACGAGATCAGGGAGTACTTCCGCGACGTCCACGACCACCTGACCCGAGTAGCCGAGCAGGTCTCGGACTTTGACGAGCTGCTGACCACGATCGTCCAGGCCAACCTGGCCCAGGTCACGGTGGCCCAGAACGAGGACATGCGCAAGATCACGGCATGGGTAGCGATATTCGCGGTGCCCACCATGATCGCCGGGATCTATGGCATGAACTTCACTCATATGCCGGAGCTGTCCTGGCAGTACGGCTACGAGCTGACGATCGGGGGCATGATCGCGGCCTGCGTGCTGATGTACCGCGGCTTCCGCCGCAATCGCTGGCTGTAGCCGCCGACTCGGCTACAGACCGGCCAGCACCTGCTTCGCGTCCGCCGCGTTCTGGCGCCTGACCTGGATGTCGTAATGCTGCGGCTGGAGGTCGCGCCGCGAGATGAAGTCGCGCGCGCCACCCGTCATGGCGTACGACACCAGGGCCAGCGTGGCACCGAAGAGGGCCCCCCAGAACAGGCCCCAGAGCAGTGCCTCGAACACGCCGATATTCGAGACCAAGATCAGCAATAACAGCCCGAACAGCAGCCCGAGCCAGGCGCCCGCCGCCGCGCCGCCGCCAGCCGCCCGTCCCCAGGAGAGCCGGCCGAGCACCTGCTCGACAAGCCTGACGTCGGACCCGATGATCCGTACCGACTCGACCGGGAACCGCTTGTCGGCGAGGTGGTCGACGGCGCGCTGAGCGTCCTCGTACCGGGTGTACATCGCGATGCTTTCCCAGTCGGATCCCGCCGACGCCGGCGTCTCCGGTTGCTGGGGAACCTGATCGGACATGAGGCCTCCTCGATCCGTCTCTGGTACCTGCTCCGGTCGCGGTCGCTGGTCCTGTCGCTTGTCACTGTCGCTATCGCCGTCGCGGGAGCGGCCAGTCGGCTAGTTGAGCCCGACCATCGTAGTTGGGCACGGTTCCAGCGCTGTCGTGGATCAGCCGTCCTGCCGGGTCAGCCCCGCCGCCCGGCCCTTCGCCGCGATCACAGCCGCCATCTTCCGGGACGCCTCGTCGATCATTTCGGTACCGAGCATGACCGCGCCGCGCCCGCCGCCTGCCTCGGACACCGCGAGCTGGTGAGCGGCCAAGATCTGCTCGGCCCGGTCGTAGTCCTGCTGACTCGGGCTGAACACGGCGTTCACTTCCTCGATCTGGCCCGGATGCACGACCCACTTGCCGTCGTAGCCGAGTGCGGCCGAGCGACCAGCGGTCCGGCGCAGGCCGTCCACGTCGTGGATCGCGAGGTAGGGACCGTCGAGGGCCAGCAGGTCGTGGGCCCGGGCCGCGACGAGGATCCGCATGAGCACGTAGTGAAAGGCGTCGCCGACGTCGTAGCCGGGCGGTTGCTCGCCGACGGTGAGCGAGCGCATGTTGACGCTGGCCATGAAGTCGGCCGGTCCGAACACCAGCGCCTCCAGCCGGGGCGAGCCGGCCGCGATGGCGTCCACCGCGGCCACCCCGCGGGCGTCCTCGATCTGCGCCTCGATCCTGATCCGGCCGGTGGGCAGTCCGATCGCCTGCTCGATCTGACCGAGTGTGTAGTCCAGCCAGGCGACCTGCTCGGCCCGCCGCACCTTAGGCAGCAGCACGCAGTCCAGGTGCGCACCTGCGGCCTCCACCACGTCGACAACATCGCGGTACGCCCACCGGGTGGCCGGATCGTTGATCCGAACCGCGACGGTCTTGCCGGTCCAACCGCCATTGCTGAGCGCGCTGATCACGTTTGCCCGGGCAGCGGTCTTCGCATCCGGCGCGACCGCGTCCTCCAGGTCGAGGAACACTTCGTCGGCGGCCAGGCCCGGCGCCTTGGCCAGCATCCTCGGGCTGCTACCCGGGACCGCGAGGACCGATCGGCGCGGACGAACGGGACGGGCGGGGTCGGACATCGACGCGGAGCCTACTCGCCCGGTCGGAGTCGACCTGTCCACCCGCCGCCGCGGCCCCAACCGGCCACAATGGTCGGCGTGGACCAGCTTGGCTTCGAGGGGATGCCGCGCCGGTTGTTCGCCGCAACGCCGTCCCGGTTGAACGCTTGGCTTGACTGCCCCAGGCGCTACCGCATGACTTACGTAGACCGGCCGCAGCCGCGCAAGGGACCACCGTGGGCACACAACAGCCTGGGCGCGAGCGTGCACAACGCGCTCGCCGGATGGTGGCGGTTGCCGGTGGCCAAGCGCACTACCGACGCCGCCGGTCGGCTGCTGGCGGCCGGTTGGCTCAGCGACGGATATCGCGACGAGGTGCAGAGCAAGGAGACTCGCGAGCGGGCCTCGGAATGGATCGTGCGGTACGTCGATCAGCTGGACCCGCGCGACGAGCCGCTCGGTGTCGAGCGGATCGTGGCGACCAGGACCGAGACGCTCGCGGTGAGCGGCCGGATCGACCGGCTGGATGGCCGCGGTGGCGAGCTCGTGGTGGTCGACTACAAGACCGGCCGGCACGCATTGAGCACCGACGATGCCCGCGGCTCGCTGGCGTTGGCGCTGTACGCGTTGGCGGCAGAGCGCACGCTGCGCCGGCCGTGCCGCCGCGTCGAGCTGCACCACCTGCCGACCGGCCGGGTGATCAGCTGGGAGCATCAGCCGGACACATTGCAGCGGCATCTGAGCCGGGCGGAGGAGATCGCCGCGGAGTGCTCTGCGGCCGAGAAGGCCCTGGCCGAGGCGAACCGGGCGCCGGCCGGCGCCGCCGACCCGGTGGGACCGGCAGTGGATCCGGTCGCGGGTTCCGCCTCGGATCCGGGTGCGGTGGACGCGCTGTTTCCGCCGCTTGTCGGCGCGCAGTGCGGCTGGTGCGATTTCCGGGCGCATTGCCCCGAAGGTTCGGCGGGCTACCCGGCCAGGGAGCCGTGGGCGGGTTTGTGACCCTCCAGGGTGCCCGAACGGTCCGGGGCGCTACCCGGCCAGGGAGCCGCGGGCTGGTTTGTGACCCTCGACCGCCCCGGCTCGGGTCCTCGCGGCCGGGCGGTTGTCCGGGTGCCCCGGGTGGCTGTGCCCGGGATCGGCGGCCGGCGGCCGGCGACCATCGGCCGGTGGACGGCTGCGCGCCGCCGGCTCGGCATCAAGCGGTACCGGCTCTGTGTCAAGCGGCACTGGCCCGGCGGGTGCTTCCGCTCTGGCTGCTGCCGGCTCTGGTGGCACGGCGCTCGGGTCGGACGTGGCCCTGGTCCGGTTGCCCTCGTTGAACTGGCTCCAGACCAGGTCGACCTCGAACCACACGCACTTCCCATTGCCGGACTCCACCCAACCCCAGCGGGTCGCCAGCGAGTCGACCAGTTGCAGGCCGCGCCCACTCTGGAAGCCGCCGTCCGGACGCTTTTGCGGAGCGCCCTCCGGGTTGTTGTCGTGGACCTCGATCCGGACGCCAGTAAGGATGTCGCGGGCGACCAGTCGTAGCGGAGGGTGACCGTGCAGCAACGCATTCGTGACGAGCTCGCTGACCAGAAGGATGGTTACCTGATCGAGGTCGCGTAGACCCCAGCCCTCCAGGTGATCAGAGACAAGCCGACGTGCACGACGAACCTCCGAGGGGTCGTCGCGCAGGACGGTCCGGAGCTCCACCAGCCTTGGTCCCTTCCCGCAAGAGATTACTCACGGCGGTGACGCACAGTCTCGGATTCTTACAAAGGCGCGGGGAGTCGCGAACCCCCCGTATTCAGGTTGTTAGCAGTTCGGCACGTTTCCAGAAGTCACAGAGAACATCGGCAGTCGTGTCCGGATCCTCCACCGCAGGCGAGTGACCAGAGCCGGCGATGACCGTGTAGGTCGCGCGAAGCCGCTCGGCCATCTCCCGTTGCTCCTCGGCCGGCCAGGCGTCGTCACCGGTGCCGTGTGTGACCAGAGTCGGCAGTCCGGACTCGTGGAGTACGGCGGCCAGCTCATCGATCCGGTCCGTGGCGCCGAGCAGGTAGCGAGACTCTGCCAGCAGGGCCGCCTTGTTGTTCGCGACGAACCGCGCCCGCAGAAACCGGGCGATGCGCGGCGGGTTACGGCTGCCTGCGTCGGCCTGTTCGCGCAGTTCGGCGACCTTGTCGAGGTCGAATTGCTCGAGCGCTCCGAGCTGCAGGGCGACCCGGTCGGCCGGCGGGCCCGATAGCGCCCGGGGCCCGCTACATAGCAGCGTGAGCGAGCGGAACAGGTCGGGTCTGGTGTGCGCGGCGTATCGGGCCATGACCCCGCCGAGCGAGTGGCCGACCACGTGGACCTGTCGGCTCGGTCCGTCGGTTGGTGCGATCGCGACCATGACCTCGACCAGGTCGGTGCCCAGCTCCTCGATCGCGTAACTGGCCTCGTCGGGCGGTCCCGGTGTCTGATAATGACCGCGCGGATCGAAGGCGACCGTCCGGTAGCCGCGGTTGGCCAGCGGTTCCAGGATGCCGATGAAATCTTCCTTGGACCCGGTGAAGCCCGGGACCAGCAGCGCAACACCGCGCACGGACGTTCCGTCGGCCGGCTCCGCGATGTGTGCGGCGAACGTGCCGCGCTGGGTCGAGATGGTTGCCGGGCGGGCGCACTTGGGCAGGTCGAGAAACCGCGGAGTGCTCACCCGGCGATGATGTCAGTTCAGGCTCGCGCTCGGCGACGCCCAGCGCCGGGCGATCTGCCAGGCTCACCGAAAACGACGATGCTCCCGTTGAATCGATCACTGGCCCGCCCGTGGGTCGACTTGTCGCCATATAGCAGGGCGACGGCCGGTCCATGATCGACTCATTGGGAGCATCGCGGCGCGGTCAGGGGCCAAGCAGGTCGGCGTCGGTAGGGTCGACTCCGACCGCCTGCTAGTCGGTGCTGGGTTGACCTGCTTTGGTACGCCTGCGTCGCCGCCTGGACCGGGTCGGTTGAGGCGGGGCATCCGTGCCGGTCGGTCCCGCTGTGGCCGTAGCACGATCCGGCTCGACGCTCACTGGGACACCGGCGCGGGACCTGATCCTGACGCGGCTAGTGTCGGCCGTTCGAGCGGCGGCACCGTTCTGCCG
>DATFRM010000454.1:0-7754 GCA_035263265.1 Actinomycetes bacterium | reverse complement strand
CAGCGGGCAGCATCGTCATCGGATCGGCGCTCACGAGCTACCGCCGGAGCGGGCGGCGCAGCGAGCGCCGGTACTCGATCTGCGCCCGGAGCTGCTGCAGCCGGTCGGCCGATGGCGGATCGGCCTCGCCGTTCACGTGCGCCGCGGCGGTCGGCGGGGACTGCATCGCGAACCACTGGTCAAGAATCGGCGCCTCCAGCGGCTGCGGTACCGTCGGCGCAGGCGCGACCGACACCAACGCAGCCGGAGCCGGCTCGACCTCCGCACCGATCTCCCGGCCGGGCGGTACGGCGGCCAGCTCGAATGAGCCCAGATCCAGCCCGATCTCGTGGTGAATCCGCGCCGGCTGCACTCCGGTACGCAACAGCCGTTGCCGGGCCGAAGCCACCATCGGCACCGGACCGCAGATATAGATGTCGCGGTCGAGCCAGGGTGCGTAGCCGGCCGCTACGTCACCGACGTACCCGCGGTACCCCTGATAGGACGGGTCGACGGAGACGACCGGAGTCACGGTCAGCCACCAGTGCTGGCTGGCCAGCGCACGGATCGCCGGCAGGTCGTAGAGCTCGAGCTCGGTCCGGGCGCCCATGAACAGTTGAACCGGCCTGGTCTCACCTCGATCGACGAGGTGCTGGATGATCGCCTTGAGCGGTGCCAGCCCGGTGCCACCCGCGATCATCACGATCGCCCGCGGCGAGATCTCGTCGAGCACCAGCCGGCCGGCCGGTGGGCCAAGCTTGATCACGCTACCGACCCGGATGGCGTCGACCAGCGCCCAGCTGACCGGGCCTGAGTCGACCTGCTTGACGTGGAACTCCAGCGTCCCGTCGGGTCGCGGGCTGTTCGCGATTGAGTACCGCCGCCACTGCTTGGGCCACTCCATGGTCTCGATGGTCACGTATTGACCGGGCACGAAGTTGTACCGCTGCCGCGGCTTGACGTTGAACACCCCGATATCCCAGCAGCGCCGTTCGTGGCTCACCACGTCGGCTTCCCACCAGGCCGGCGCCCCATCCGAGCTGGCCTCCGCGGCCTGCAGCATCGTCTGCGCTGCCAGGCCGTACGCAGCGGCCCAGGAGGCGGCCATCCTCGGCGTCCATGCCTCGCCGGCGAACAGCTCCAGGGTCGCCAGCAGGCTGGCACCTACCGCGTCGTAATGCTCGGGTTTGACGTCGAACTTGCGGTGGTCGTGCCCGAGCTGCCGCAGCGTCGGTGTCAGTTCGTCAAGATTGTCGATGTTGGTGACGACCAGCGCAAGCGCCTTGAGCAACCGGTCGCGCTGCTCGGCCATCCCGACCGGGAACATCTGCCGCAGGTCCGGGTGCTGCGCGAACAAGTGCGCGTAGAAGTACTCGACGACGTCGCCCCCATAGGCCGAGACGAGGGCGAAGCTGTCCCTGATCAGCTTCGGGTCGACCGACACGACCTTCCTCCGGCGACGGGACGACCTGACTTCTCGGCGTGGACCACGACATCTCCCGCCGCATGACTGACTCGCTGTCCATGGGAAACCCGGTCTGAGCCGCGTCAAAGCGCGATCCGGGTGGTGTAGCGCGTTGAGTCTAGGCAGACCCGCGAGGCCGGGCAACACGAACGGCTTTAACCGATACCGAATGCACCCGGGCGGCCTAACCGGCGCCCGGTCGACCGAGCATCGGGCCCGGTCGACCGCACCGTCAGCGCTGGTCGGGTTCGGCCTCGGCGCTGGTCGGTTTGGCCTTGGTCCGTTGGGCCTCCGGGCTGGTGAGCCCAGCCTCGGCCAGCAACTCCCGCGCGGTCGGTTCGTAATCGTTGGCCACCAGAATGCGCTGCGGAATCGCCCCAATGGAGCCTTGGATCACGCTCATCTCCCGGTCCAGGATCTGGTACGGGATGCCGGCCTCGGTCAATAGCGCCTCGATTGCTGACACGAGCGCCACATCGTTCGTACTTATCAGCTCCCGCACTGGTCCCTCCCTTCGGGTCGTTGCCCATCCTGCCGCACACGACGGTGTTCGTGGTCGGCAGTGGTGCAGTTCATCGTGGTCCCGCCAATGGAGCCGGTCACCAGCTAGTCTCCGGCTACCGGGCGGAGTAGTGTGCGCGCCCCGATCGGACCGAGGTGAGGTATGTACCGCGTCAGCCGTTGGCGTGTGTTTCGCACCACGGTCCGGGCCGCGCTCACGACGACCGGTCTGGTCGCGCTGTACTACTGGATGCCGATCACCGATCGGTGGAGCGGATCGGCGCTCGCCCGCTTGGTGATCGGGATGATCCTCTTCGGCACATTGGTCGGCTGGCAGACGCGGGCGGTGCTCCGGTCGGATTACCCGGCGCTGCGAACGCTCGAGGCGCTGGCCGCGACGATTCCGCTGTTCCTGCTGGTGTTCGCTTCGGCGTACCTCCTCGTCGCCCGTCTTGAGCCCGCAGCCTTCAGCGAGCTGCTGTCCAAGACCGATGCCCTGTACTTCACCGTCACGGTCTTTGCCACCGTCGGCTTCGGCGACATCACACCGACCATCGCCGCAACCCGAATCATGGTCACGATTCAGATGGTGGCCGATCTGATCGTGATCGGTCTGGTCGTGCACGTGATGCTGGGCGCGGTGAAGCACCGCATCCAAGAGGTCCGCTCGGCGGAGCCCGCCAAGAACGCTCAATGAGCTGGGACGAGGCGTTCGCGGACCACTATGACGAGTGGTCGGCTCAGATGACCGCCGACATCGCCTTCTACGTCGAGCTAGCTCGTGCGGCAGACGGGCCGCTGGTCGAGCTCGCAGTCGGGAACGGGCGGGTGGCGATCCCGGTGGCCCGGGCGACCGGCCGGCGCGTGATCGGAATCGACACCTCGCCGGCGATGCTGACCCAAGCCGGCGTTCGCGCCACCGCGGCGGGCGTGGAGCTGGAACTGCGTGAAGAGGACATCCGCGACTTCGCCCTGGATGAGCCGGCTGCGCTGATCTACTGCCCGTACCGCGCGCTCTTGCACCTACCGACCTGGGCCGACCGGCGCCGGACCTTCGAGCGCGTCGCCGCCGCGCTCCGGCCGGGTGGGCGGTTCGCCTGGAACGCGTTCGCGTTCGACCATCGCAGCGCCGTACGGCTCGACGGCCAGCGTCAGGACGAGCCGGTTCCGCACAGATTCCAGTTCTCGATCGGGGACAACCGGCTCGACATCATCACCGACGACGGCGCACGAAGCTCGATGTGGTGGGCCACGAAGAACGAGTGGCTCGGACTAGTCGATGTCGCCGGCCTCGAGGTGGACGCGCTGTACGGCGGCTTCGCGGGTGAGCCCCTGGCCGACGACAGCCGGGAGTACGTGTTCGTTGCCCGCCATCGCGCTGCGGTCGCTGGCTCCTAGTCCGCGTATCGACCCTTCCGTCATCTCGCCTGCCATGCTAACGTTTCGCATGTTAGAGATTTCTGACATATGACAAGAGGTCATGACACACTCCGAGCCGACGGGCGATGAGCTGGTCGAGATGCTGGCGGCGCTGGCCAACCCGCTGCGGCTACGCATCGTCGCAAGGCTCGCCCAGGGTCGCGACTACGTGAGCCATCTCGCTCGCGAGATCGGGGTGAGCCGACCGCTACTGCATATGCACCTGCGGCGGCTGGAGGACGCCGGGCTGATCGTCGGCAGCCTCGAGCTCTCCGAGGACGGCAAGGCCATGAAGTACTACGAGGTCGCGGACTTCGACCTGCACCTGACCGCAACCGCGCTGGCCGAAGCGGCCACGACGTTGACCAGTTCCGACCCCGACAAAGGTCGCGGACGCGAGGAGCACTCCTGATGGACATCACCACCTGGCCTGGCGCGATCCTCCTACTGGGCATCCTGACCTTGGCCACCTTCCTGATCGGGTTCGGCGTGGCGACGTTTGTCGAGCTCCGGCGGACCAAGATCAAGGCGGCCCAGGAGGACAACCTGCGGCAGCTCGTGCACCGGTACGAGCAACTCGCCGAAACCACGCTCGACGCCCAGCAGCGGGTGGCCGCCGCCGTAGCCGAGCTGCGGTCGCGGACTACCTCGATCGAGCAGATCCTGCGCACGGTCGAGTGACCGTTCGAGTGAGTCCAGCAGGTGCTCGCCCCGTGATCTCGCGGCTATCGAGGCTGCCCGGTAGGCGTATCCGCCCGCGCGGCCAGGAAGTCCTCCCAGCTGCGGAGTCCCACCGCTTGATCGGGAGCCAGGTTCGCACCGTCCCGGAACGCCCGGGCGGCGCGGCCCGGCGCCCGGATCGGCAGGATCGGGCGGCGCTTGCCGCGAGCACGCAGGTAGCTGCGGATCAGCGCGGTCATCTCGTAGATCCGCGGCCCGCCCAGGTCGGGCACCAGGCCCGCCGGTGAGCCGAACGCGAGCTCGACGAGCCGGCTGGCCACCTCTCCGGTGTCGACCGGCTGGAACCGGAACCCGGCCGGGACCGGGATGACCGGCAGCTTGGCCATCTGCCGGACCGTCATCAAGATCAGATCGTAGAACTGGGTGGCGCGCAGCGTCGTCCATGGCAGCCCGGACTCGGCGATGACCCGCTCCGCCGCGAGCTTTGATTGGAAGTAGCCGAACATCGCCCGGTCGACGCCGCTGACAACCGGTATCCGGTCGGCGCCGACGACCGAGATGTTCACCAGGTGCTGCGTCCCGGCGGGCGCCGCGGCACGAACGAGGTGCCGCGCCTTCTCCTCGTCGCCCTTGGACGTGCCGGCGCAGTTCACGATGATCCCGGCGCCGGCTACGGCTGCCGCGACCCCTTCACCGGTGGCCAGGTCACCGGCCACGAACTCGACCCCCGGCCGGTTCTCGTGGCTGTTCCGGGTGAGCACCCGGACGTCGAAGCCGGCGTCCCGCAGCCGCAGGACGACGAGCCGCCCGAGAGTGCCGGTGCCGCCGGTTACCAAGATGGGTGACGCCATCGTTTCCTCCCACGTGTCACATCCGCCCGGTCTGGCGGGTCACTTTCTTTGACACCTGGCAACGAGACGATGTGACCGATGGACGACAACGACTGGCTAGCTAGCCGCTTCGAGGAGCAGCGAACCCGGCTGCGGGCGGTGGCCTACCGGATGCTCGGCTCACTTGCCGAGGCCGATGACGCCGTGCAGGACGCCTGGTTGCGCGTGAGCCGGGCTAGCGCGGGCGAGGTGGACAACCTGGACGGGTGGTTGACCACGATCGTGGCCCGGATCTGCCTGAACATGCTGCGCTCACGCAACGTTCGTCGCGAAGTACCGCTGGATTTCCACATCCCGGACCCGGTAGTCACGCCGGCGGGACCGCTGCCGGACGAGGAAGCCGTACTGGCGGACTCTGTCGGCTTGGCCCTGCTCGTAGTGCTCGAGTCCCTGTCACCGGCGGAGCGACTTGCGTTCGTGCTCCACGACATGTTCGAGCTGCCCTTCGATGAGATCGCGCCCATGGTCGGCCGATCTCCGGCGGCGGCGCGGCAGCTAGCCAGTCGGGCCCGGCGGCGGGTCACGGGTGCGGAGGTGCCGACCCCCGATCGCGATCTAGCTCGCCAGCGAGAGGTGGTGGACGCGTTCTTCCAGGCAGCGCGCGGTGGTGACTTCGACGCGCTGGTCACTGTCCTGCACCCCGATGTGGTCTTGCGCTCTGACTTCGGCGCCAGGCGCCCGGGTGCTCCTCGAGTGATCCGCGGCGCGGAGGCGGTTGCCGGCCAGGCACTCATCGGCGCTTTCCCGGAGGCCCGGTTGCACCCAGCGCTCGTAAACGGCTCCGCCGGAGTCGTGGTCACCGTGCGCGGACGGCCGTTCGCCGTGCTCGGCTTCATCGTCAGCGACGGCAAGATCGTTGAGATCGACGCGATCGCGGATCCCGAGCGGGTCGGACGGATCGCAGCCGCGGTTCTCAACGACGAATGAGCCGCGCCCTCAGGTCAAGGTGAAGGTGCGCATGATCTGCTCGCAGCCCTGACCGAGCTCATCCGCATTCTCCGCGGTGTGCTGGCAGTTGATGAAGTACTCGATCGTGTCAGCGAAGGCGAAGACCAGCGTGCTCTGGAACGGGATCCCAGCTACCGCCGCGGTGACCTCGAAACGAACGCCCGGCATCCCGGCCACCATCTCGTCGTCCGGACCGCTCTGCACACGGCCTCCGACCTGTGCGGCGAGCTGCTGGACGAGCTGCTCGAGCTCTGGCGTCACCGCGTCCAGATTCTGTTCCGTAACCGGCACCTTCAGCCGGTAGACCTGGATGGTTACCAGATCCCTTTCTGCCAAGCCGACCGCCGTGCTCCACAGCGCATCGCCACCGGCGGAACTCGCCGCCATCTCCCCGGAACCCTCGATCCATCCGGCCGGATAGTCGAACGTGACTCCGTTCCCCAGATAGGTGTTGGTCTCCTCGCCCGACTCGCTCGCCTGCTGCACGGCTACGCCTACCAGCACCAGCAGGACGACCGACATCACCACTGCGGCGATTCCGCGATGCCGGGCCGGCGCCGCCCGGCCCACGGCGGTGCCGGCCGCGAGATCGCCAACCCGTAGGCGGCGCTGACCAGTAGCCAGCATGGTGATGAAGCCGGTCAAATACAGCAGCGGTAGCCAATCCACGATCCGCAGCACCGTCCGCACGGCGATGGATCCGACTGGCGCCCGGCCTCCATCGGGGCCGACCACCCGCAGGCCAAGCAGCCGCTTGCCAACCGTCTGCCCGGTCGCGGCCTCCAGTGCGAAGTAGTAGATCAACGCCAGCGCGATGTACTGACCTGTCCAAACCCAACCGAGGGAAAACACGAACTCGCCACCGGCCCTGCTGACCTCGCCGACCAGCAGCACCAGGACGATGAACACCCCTAGTAGCGCGGCCAAGTCGATCAACGCGGCGGAGATGCGCAGCCCGAGGAGGTCATCCCGCCCTGGTGGCGCCGGTTCATTCGACATTGGACTGGATGATGCGCTCTACCAGCACGGCTGTCGAGATCACGCTGGCAGCGGACCGGGAGAAACGGCACGATGTACGGCAGCCGGGCGTTACGCGGTGTGGTGGCCTATGACGTCCAGCCGGGCTCTGGAATACGAGCCGGGCGGCCGTCGGCTGCCTGCCGACGTCTGGGGTCGGCCACTTCTCTAGGGAGGATGCAGCGCTTGGGACAGCAGAGCCGGGCGCGTACAGCGGCCCGGGCGCGGTTGGCCGAGGTTCGCGCCGCGGAGGCACAGCAGGAACGGCGGCGCCGCCGGCTCTGGCGCGCAACCGGTGCAGTTGCGGCGGTGGTCGTACTGATCATCGGCCTGATTGTGCTGAAGGTCGCCGGCGTGGGCGAGTCGAAGTCGCCGGGCGGGACCGCGTCGACTCTGGCCAGCCGTACCGTCGTCGATGCGATCGGCGGTGTCCCCAAGTCGGTGTTCAACACGATCGGTGCCGGTTCGGTGAACTCCGTTCCGCAGCCGATCCAGGCACCGGCTCTGACCGCGGATGGCAAGCCGCAGATCCTGTACGTGGGCGCCGAGTACTGCCCGTACTGCGCCGCACAGCGGTGGGCACTAGCCGTGGCACTCGCTCGTTTCGGCACCTGGTCGGCGCTCGGCGCCACCAGCTCGGCCAGCGAAGACGTCTTCCCGAACACGCCCAGCCTGAGCTTCCACAACGCCTCGTACACCAGCGACTACCTGTCGTTCGCCGGCTACGAGCTCACCTCCAACGTTCGGTCCGGAAACGGGTACGAGCCGCTGGACACGCTTCCGGCGGACGTCTCGTCGGTGGTCAACACGCACAACCCACAGGGCAGCATCCCGTTCCTCTACATTGGCGGGAA
>DATFRM010000453.1:0-5951 GCA_035263265.1 Actinomycetes bacterium | reverse complement strand
TGCAGGTTGCCGAGTACGGTGGCGATCCCGGCACCGACGTAGTTGATCGCGTGGTGCCACAGCACGAGATCCAACGCGAAGAACACACCGGCGGCCAACGCGAACAGCCGCTCCCGCCAGGCCGGCGCACCCACGATCCGGCGCTCCCGGAACGCGAAGATGGCCAGGATCGGCAACGCATACAAGCATCGGAATGCCGCGGCGGTGGCCGGCTCAACGTCCGCCAGCCGCACCAGGGTCGCCGAGGTCGCGATCGAGGCCGCTCCGGCGACCGCCATGAGCGCCGCGCGATCACGGGCCGCCATCCGGTCTCCCTGCTTTCCGGGCCGATTCATGCGTAATCTCTATGCACTGGTCGATTGGCGAATGCCGGCACCGACCTGCTGTGACAGGAGCAACAGTGTACTTGGGTCATGACACGGAGTTGGCGATCGCCGTCCTGGTAGATCTGATCAATACCGGGCCGGAAACAGGCGACCCGGAGCGGCTGCCCGACCTCGAAACGCTGCGCGCGTTCACCGACCAGCACCACCTCAGCGAACTCGGACCGCTGGACGAGGACGACCTGGCTGCGGTGCACGAGATACGGGGTCGGTTCCGCCGGCTGTTCGAGACCACCTCGGACGAGCAGGCCGTGTCCGAGCTCAATGCCCTGCTCGGCGACGCGACCGCGACACCCAGACTGACCAACCACGACGGCTACGACTGGCACATCCACCACTTCGTGCCGGGCGCTTCGGTTCGAGATCACTTGGCGATCGAGGGCGGTCTGGCCCTGGCCCGGGTGATCTCCGAGGGCGCCCGACAACGGCTACGGGTTTGTGAGGCGCCGGATTGCGCCCGGGTGCTGCTCGACGTGACCAAGAACAACTGCCGCCGGTACTGCGACAGCCGGACCTGCGGTAACCGGCTGCATGTGGCCGCCTATCGGGCCCGCCAGCGAGCGGCGGTCTAGTCGGTCGCTGCTACTGGTCGTTCTGGCAGCGCCTCGAGGCTGTGCGGCTTCGCTGGCGATCCATCGCCACGCAGGGCCGCCCGGCTCATTTGAGTGTTGACATCATGGCTATCTGAGCGTGTTCTTCTCATCGCAGAACGTAAGCATCTCATCGGAGAGGGGCTCGAGATGAGGAGAGCGTTCTTAGCCGGCGCAGCCGTTGCGCCACTGATGCTGGCAGTGACCATGGCCGCCACGCCGGCCCAGGCACAGTCAGTCATCCCGGTAGCCGCTGCCAGCGGCCAGGTTGTCGCCGGGCAGTACATCGTCACCCTCAAGACCGGCTCCGCAACCCGAGTTGCATCGGCGCACGGCATCACCGCCAAGTACGTGTACACCAGCGCGATCAACGGCTTCGCGGCCACGCTGTCGGGCAAGCAACTTCGGGCGCTGCAGCGAGACTCCAATGTGGCGAGCATCGAGCCGAACCAGGTCATTCGCCTGGAGACCACCCAGTCGCCGACGCCGTCATGGGGCATCGACAGGATCGACCAGCGGAACTTGCCACTGAGCAACTCGTACACCTTTACGGCAAATGGCACCGGCGTCACCGCCTACGTCATCGACACCGGCATCAATCCAACCCATCCCGATTTCGGTGGTCGAGCCGCGGTCGCGTTCGATGCCACCGGCGGCAACGGAATCGACTGCAACGGCCACGGCACGCACGTGGCCGGCACCATCGGCTCCGCGTCCTACGGAGTGGCCAAGAATGTGCAACTGCGCGGTGTTCGAGTCCTCGACTGCTCCGGCTTCGGCACAACCGCCGGCGTGATCGACGGCGTGGACTTTGTGACTGCTAACTCGCCCGGCCCGTCGGTGGCCAACCTGTCGCTCGGCGGTGGCAAGAGCGCAGCTCTCAACAGGGCCGTCGCCAACCTGTCCAATTCGGGGGTGCTCGTCGCCGTCGCGGCCGCCAATTCCGCGGCTAACGCGTGCAGCTTCTCGCCGGCCAGCGAACCCACCGCGGTGACCGTCGCGGCCTCGGACATCAACGACGCCTCGGCCTCGTTCACCAACTTCGGGCGCTGCGTGGACCTCTACGCACCCGGCGTACAGATCACGTCGACGTGGCTAGGTAACACGACCAACACGATCAGCGGAACATCGATGGCCACCCCGCATGTCGCCGGGGTCGCCGCGCTCTACAAGTCCACCTTTGGCGACGCCCCGTCGGCCACCGTGGCAAGCTTCATCACCAGCAACGCCACGCCTGGTGTGCTGACTGGCGTACCGAAGAAGACCCCGAACCTGCTGCTCTACACCAACCAGCTGTAACCCGAGCAAGGCAGGTTACGCAGCCGTATCCGGCCCGCTCATCGGGGGGGTCGGATACGGCCGCGGCGCTGCTGCATGAACCGTCGTCGGACAGACAGACCGCTATGGGTCCAGTTGCTCCCTGGCACGGGAGAGGAACGTTGCCCGCAGCTTGGCGGTGAGCGGACCAGGCACTTCCGGATCTGCGAGCACGGCGCGCCCGTCAACCGCCGATACGCCCTGCACGTCCCGCGTCGTGGAGGTCAGGAAGATCTCGGCCGCCTCGGTCAGCGCGGACATCGGAACGGTCAGCTCCATCGCGTCGGTCCACTCGAGCAGCAGGTCCCTGGTGACTCCGGCGAGGCATCCGCTGGCCAGTGGCGGCGTTGCCACCTGCCCGTCGAGGACGACGAAGATGTTCGAGCCGGTACCTTCGCACAGTTCACCGGCGGTGTTCGAGGCCAGCGCCTCGGTCGCGCCGGCGGAGCGAGCTCGCGCCAGCGCAAGCACGTTCTCGGCGTACGAGGTCGTCTTGAGCCCGGCCAGCGCCGAGTGCTCGTTACGGGGCCAGGGCACGGTGACCACCGGGGTGGTTGCCGGCGGCTGGGCCATCGGGACCACGGCGATCACGAGGGTCGGCCCGTTCGTCCCGCGCTCCGAGCCAAGCGGGGACACACCTCCGGTGTAGGTAACGCGCAGCCGGCCGAGTTCGCCGTGGCTGTTCGCATCGAGGACGGCCGCGATGGCGGACCGGATCGCGCTGTCCGACGGAGCCGGCAGCCCGAGCCCAAGCGCCGACCCGGCCAACCGGCGCAGGTGCCTGGTCAGCGCGAACGGCGTGCCACCGAGCACCTTAACCGTCTCGAACACGCCGTCGCCGACGGTCAGACCGTGGTCGAGCACCGAGACCACCGCGTCCGCCTCGTCGACCAACCGATCGTTGACCCAGATCCGCACCCCGGCAATCCTCCTCGTCCGCGTGCGCAACGTGGCAAGTCGCGCAGCCGCGCTTCGTTCAGCCCGAGGCTAGCGCGATCAGCCTGGATGCCTTGAGCTCTGTTTCGGCCCACTCACCGGCCGGATCGGAGCCCCAGGTGATTCCGGCTCCGGTGCCGAAGTGCAGCCGCCCGCCCGCTACCCAGAACGTTCGGATGCCCACCGCGAGCTCGGCCACCTGGCGGTCGGCGTCCACCCAGCCGATCGCGCCGCAGTACGGGCCGCGCGGCACCGGCTCGAGCTCCGCGATGATGCGCACCGCGCTGGACTTCGGAGCGCCGGTGACCGAGCCAGGTGGGAACGTGGCCGCGATCAGCGCAGGCCAGCCCGCGTCCGGCCGCAGCCGCCCGGTCACCATCGACACGAGATGGACCAGGCCCGGGTGCTCCTCGACCGCACATAGCTGCGGGACCGCGACACTGCCGATCTCACCGACCCGGCCCAGATCGTTGCGGACCAGGTCGACGATCATCACGTTCTCCGCGTGGTCCTTCGGCAGGAGGGCAGCGGCGGTGCGCCCGGTGCCCTTGATCGGGCGCGACGCCACCTGCCGGCCGTTCCGGCTCAGGTACAGCTCGGGGGAGGCACTCACTACGTGCAGGCCGGCCGCGGGCAGGCGCACCACCGACGCGTAGGGCGCCGGATTGCCGACGGCCAGCCGCTGGGCCAGCCCTACCACGTCGTACCGTTCCGGATCCGGGAGCGGAGCGGACATGACCCGGCAAAGGTTGGCCTGGTAGACCTCGCCACCGGCGATGTAGTCGCGGATCTTGTCAACCGCGGCGACGTATGTGCCCTCATCGATCGAGCTCAGCCAGGTGTCGGGCGCCGGTCCGCGCCATGGCCAACTCGAGCGGACGGCGCGGATACCCATCGCGGGCAGCTCGCGCACGGTGCCGAACCTGGCCGCGACGAGCTCGCCTTCGTACGTCTTGACCAGCACCCAGAAACCGCTCGACTCGAGCGCTGCCGGATCGCTGGTCACGTCGAGCAGATCGGTGGCGAGCCGCCCGTTGACGTAGGCGAGCGCCGGGAGGTCGGCCATGCCCGGCTCAGCCCAGCGGCCCGACGACCGACTCCGCCGCGGCGACCAGCTCCGGCAGGAGTGCGTCGACCGTCTCGATCTGGTCGGCGATGTAGCGGTCCACCGGCATCGGGGGCACGGCCTCGCGCAGCCGGGCGTGCACCGCCGCCACCGCGGGTGACGGCCGGGCGATGTCGGCGCGGAAGTCGATTCCCTGCGCGGCCTCGATCAGCTCGACCGCGAGCACCGATCGCACGTTGGTGATCACGTCATGCAGCTTGCGCATCGCGGTCCAGCCCATCGACACGTGATCCTCCTGGTTCCCGCTGGTCGGGATCGTGTCGACGCTTGACGGGTGGGCGAGCACCTTGTTCTCGCTGACCAGCGCAGCGGCGGTGTACTGCGCGATCATGTAGCCGGAGTTGGTACCGGCGTCCGGGGCGAGGAACGGTGGCAGGCCACGCGACACCGCCGGATCCAGGATCCGGTAGCTGCGCCGCTCGGAGATGCTGCCCAGCTCGGCGATCCCCATGGTCAGCATGTCGGCCGCGAAGGCCAGCGGCTCACCATGGAAGTTACCCGTCGACATGACCTCGCCGTCCGGGACGATCACCGGGTTGTCCACGATCGCGCCGAGTTCGATCTCGATCACCGTCCTGGCGTGGGCCAGCAGGTCGCGGACCGCTCCGTGCACCTGCGGAGCGCACCGCAACGCGTACGAGTCCTGTACCGCGTGGGCACTGTGCCGGTGGCTGGCCAGCAGCGGCGAGTCCTTCAGCAGCGCGCGCAGGTTGGCCGCACTGACCAGCTGGCCCGGGTGCGGCCGGATGATCTGGACCCGCTCGTCGTAGGCCCGGTCGGTGCCGAGCAGTGCCTCGATGGACAGTGCGCACGCGAGATCGGCGACCTTGGCCAGCACGTCGGTATCGGCGATCGCGAGCGCCAGCAGCACCTGCATCGGCTCGGTGCCGTTGATCAGCGACAGGCCCTCCTTCGCGGCAAGCGTGAGCGGCGGGAGGCCCTCCTCGGCAAGCAGCTCGGCCGCCGGCCGGCCGCGTTTGGCTTCTGCACTGGTCCCGGCGTCCGGGCGGCGCAGGTAGCCCTCCCCCACCAACGGCAACGCCAGGTGCGCCAGCTGGGCCAGGTCGCCGGATGCGCCGACCGAACCCTTGTCCGGGATGACCGGCAGCAGGCCGAGGTTGAGCATGTCGAGTAGCCGACTGGGTAGGTCGACCCGCACTCCGGAATAGCCGGCCGCGAGCGTGCGCGCTCTGAGCAGAAGCAGTCCGCGCACCGCGTCGTCGGGCAGCGGCTCACCGACTCCGGCCGCGTGCGAGCGGACCAGAGCCAGCTGCATCGCCTCGAGGTCGTGCCGGCCGATGTGGGTGTCGGCCAGTGCGCCGAACCCGGTGGTGATGCCGTACATGATCTTCCCGTGCTCGACCGCGTCGGCGACCACCGCGCGGCTTCGCTCCATCCGGTCCTCGACCTTCGGATCGAGCTCGGCCCGCGCGCCGCCACGGGCAACCGCGATGAGGTCGTCGAGCGTGACGGGATCCCCGTTGACGGTCACGGTATGCATGCAGCGAACGTACCCCGGCACGCTCCGGGGAAGAACCGGCTGGCAGGCGGCCGGCTTCGCACTAGCTGAGCCGGCACCCGAACCGGTCGGCGAGATTC
>DATFRM010000452.1:0-9066 GCA_035263265.1 Actinomycetes bacterium | reverse complement strand
CAACCGGATCCGGCTGTGCCGGCCCGGCGTTGGCCAGCCATGTTGGAACGGCTCGCCGTATCGCCCGGTCCCGGTCGCGAGCGACGTCGACAAGCGGGTGGCGCTGCAGGTTCTGGAGCGCGCCGAGGACTACCCGGGAGTCACCGCCCAGCTCGAACTGGTTCGCGACTATCCGCGGCCGGCCGGTGCGAACGCTGCGCACCTGATCGGCTACCTCGGTCCGGTCACCGAGACCGAGGCAGCGAACAGCAAGGTGCTGGGGCTGCGCGATCTAGTAGGGCGGGCCGGGTTGGAGCGGCAGTACGATCGGTACCTGCGCGGCACCCCGGGCACCAGGTACGTCGCGGTGGATCATCTCGGCCGGGTGGTGCAGACGCTCACGGAGACGCCACAAGTTCCCGGCAGCCATCTGGTCACCACGATCGACGCACGAGTGCAACGGGTCGCCGAGCAGGCACTGCGCGAGGCGATGCACCGCGCTCGCACCGTACCGGACTACAAGGACCGGCTGTTCAAGGGTGACTCCGGCGCGGTGGTCGTGATGGACGTGACCGATGGGTCGATCATCGCGATGGCGAGCTGGCCAACCTACGATCCGGCGGTCTGGGTGGGTGGCATCCCGGTGCCGGAGTACCGGTACCTGACCAGCGCGAAGGCTGGATATCCGCTGGTCGGGCAGGCGTTTCAGGGCGGCGCCCCACCGGGGTCCACGTTCAAGCCGATCTCTGCGGCGGGTGCGGCGAAGGCCGGTTACAACCTGAACGCGGGCTACGGCTGCACCAGTGCGTTCCAGGTCGGCAATCGCGCGTTCAAGAACTTCGACTCGCTGGCCTACGGCCCGATCACCGTCGCCTACGCGTTGCAGGTCTCCTGCGACACCGTGTTCTACCGGCTCGCGTACGACATGTGGATCAAGGATGGCGGCAACCACCCGATCGCCCACCCGAAGGATCCGATGTTCTCGATGGCCCGCGAGTTCGGGTTCGGCAAGCGCACCGGGATCGACCTGCCGAACGAGTCGCCGGGTCGGGTGCCGGATCGGGACTGGAAGCTGGCCTACTGGCGGGCGACCAAGGACGAGCTGTGCCGCCGGGCGAGGACCGGATACCCGGAGCTGGCCAAGACCGACCCGTCCCGGGCGGCGTTCCTGACCCGGTTCGCCGCGGAGAGCTGCACGCAGGGCTACCAGCTGCATGCCTACGACGCAGTCAACTTCTCGATCGGCCAGGGCGACCTCATGCTTACTCCGCTGCAACTCGTCCGGGCGTACGCGGCGATCGCCAACGGCGGCACGCTCTGGCGGCCCCGGATCGGCAAGGCGATCATCGGTCCGGACGGCAAGGTGATCAAGAAGCTGAAGCCGAAGAAGATCGGCCGGATCGATGTGCCGCCCTCGGCCATGCGATACATCCGCGAGGCGCTGGTCGGCACCGCGCTGAACGGTACGGCCCGGGGTGTGTTCAGCGGCTGGCCGCTGGACGAGTACCCGATGGGTTCGAAGACCGGTACCGCCGAGATATTCGGCAAGCAACCCAGGTCGTGGTTCGCCGCATTCGGCCCGGACAACAACCCGCGCTACGCGATCGTGATGACCGTGTCGCAGGGCGGCACCGGATCGGGCACCTCCGGCCCATCGGTCCGGAAGATCTTCGAAGCGCTGCTGGGACTGGGGGAGTACCACCAACCGGTGATCGCCAACGGGCAGCCACCGTCGGCGCTGCCGAAGATGCGCCGGGACGGCTCGTTCGCGCCACCGATCCGGAGGGTGCGATGACCGATCTCGGCTACCTGATGCGCCGGGAGTACCGGCCCCGGGCGCTCGCCCCGGCTCGGCGGCTTGCGGTGCTCGCCAAGCTGGACTGGGTGTTGCTCGTCTCGGTGCTGCTGCTGATCTCGGTGGGTTCACTACTGGTGTGGTCGGCCACCCGGGTTCGGCTGGAACGGGCTGGCGAGCCGACCGGTCAGTTCCTGCAACGGCACCTGATCACCGTGGTACTCGGCCTGGTGCTGTGCGCGCTGATGGCCAGGCTCGACTACCGCCGGCTGCGCGGCGGGGCGCCGGCCATCTACGCGATCTCACTGGTCGGGCTGGTGCTGGTGCTCAGCCCGCTCGGGGCCACGGTCAACGGCTCGGACTCGTGGATCCGGCTGGCCGGGCAGTCGGTCCAGCCGTCCGAGCTCGCCAAGCTCGCGCTGGTCATCATGCTCGCCGTGGTACTGGCCGGCTCGCGGTTCGGCATCCGGAAGGCGCATCCGGGTCGGGGCGACGTGCTCAAGGCGCTCGCTCTGGCCGCTCTTCCGGTCGGGCTGGTCATTCTGCAGCCGGACCTCGGCACCGTGATGGTCATCGGAGTGATCGTCGTCGCGATGATCCTGATCTCCGGCGCCTCGATGGGCTGGGTCGTCGCGCTCGGCACGGTGGCCGCGCTGGGCGCGGCGGCGGTCGCCCACTTGCACCTGCTCAGCCAGTACCAGCTGAACCGGTTCGCGGCGTTCACGAACCCGGCGCTCGATCCGCGCGGCGCCGGCTACAACGCGAACCAGGCCCGGATCGCCATCGGCTCGGGTGGGTTGTTCGGTACCGGTCTGTTCGAGGGCAGCCAGACCTCCGGCCAGTTCGTGCCCGAGCAGCACACCGACTTCATCTTCACGGTCGCCGGCGAAGAACTCGGTTTTGTCGGCGCCGGCGCGATCATCGTGCTGCTTGGAGTCCTGCTGTGGCGGGCCTGCCGGATCTCGCTGCGGGCCAGGGACAGCCTGGCCGCGCTGCTGGCCGGCGGGATCGCCGTCTGGATCGGATTCCAGGTGTTCGAGAACATCGGGATGACCCTGGGCATCATGCCGATCGCCGGGCTGCCGCTGCCTTTCGTCTCCTACGGGGGCAGTGCCATGTTCGCGAACCTGGCCGCGGTCGGGATCTTGGAGAGTATCCATCTCCGGCGGCGCGAGGTGTCGGCGGCTACGGCGCTAGCTGATCACGGCGCCGCAGGGGGCCGACAGCCGGGACAGGTACCCTAGAGACTTCACCGCGCGTCGAGCGCGTGAGCACCCTGTCTGCCGGAGGGTTTCCCAATGCCTGTCGAGTCGCTGTTCAGCCGGCTCGAACCGCTCCTGCCGCTGGTAAGCAAGCCGATCCAGTACGTCGGCGGCGAACTGAACTCGGTCACCAAGGACTGGGACGCGGCCGACGTCCGGTGGTGCCTGATGTACCCGGACGCGTACGAGGTCGGGCTGCCGAACCAGGGCGTACAGATCCTGTACGAGATCCTCAACGAGCGCCCGGGCGTGCTGGCGGAGCGGACCTACGCGGTCTGGCCGGACCTTGAGCGGCTCCTGCGGGAACACCGGATTCCACAGTTCACGGTCGACTCGCACCGGCCGGTCGGCGCGTTCGACCTGCTCGGCATCAGCTTCGCCACCGAGCTCGGCTACACGAACATGCTGACCGCGCTGGATCTGGCCGGGATCCCGCTGGCCGCCGCCGACCGCACCGACGAGCATCCCGTCGTGATCGCCGGCGGGCATGCCGCATTCAACCCCGAGCCGATCGCGTCGTTCATCGATGCCGCTGTGCTCGGTGACGGCGAGCAGATCGTGCTTGCGATCACCGAGGTGGTCCGGGAGTGGAAGGCCGAGGGTCGCCCCGGCGGCCGGGACGAGCTGCTGCGGCGGTTGGCCGCCTCCGGCGGGGTCTACGTGCCGAAGTTCTACGACGTCGACTATCTGCCCGACGGACGGATCAAGCGGGTCGCCCCGAATCGAGCCGGCGTCCCGTGGCGGATCAGCAAGCACACCGTGATGGATCTGGACCAGTGGCCGTACCCACGCAAGGCGCTGGTACCGCTGGCAGAGACTGTGCACGAGCGCTTCTCGGTCGAGATCTTCCGTGGTTGTACCCGAGGCTGCCGGTTCTGCCAGGCGGGTATGATCACGCGGCCGGTCCGGGAGCGCTCGATCACCACGATCGGGGAGATGGTGCAGCGCGGGATCGCCGATACCGGGTTCGAGGAGGTCGGCCTGCTCTCGCTCTCCTCGGCCGACCACTCGGAGATCGGTGAGATCACGAAGGGACTGGCCGACCGCTACGAAGGCACGAACGTCTCGCTCTCGCTGCCCTCGACCCGGGTCGACGCGTTCAACATCGACCTCGCCAACGAGCTCGCGCGCAACGGCCGACGGTCGGGCCTGACGTTCGCTCCGGAGGGCGGCTCGGAACGGCTGCGCAAGGTCATCAACAAGATGGTCAGCGAGGATGACCTGATCAGAACCGTGACGGCCGCGTACTCGCAGGGATGGCGTCAGGTCAAGCTCTACTTCATGTGCGGGCTGCCGACCGAGACCGACGAGGACGTCCTCGCGATCGCCGACCTGGCCCGCCGGGTGATTCGGACCGGCCGCGAGGTGACCGGCCAGCGCGACATCAGATGCACGGTTTCGATCGGCGGGTTCGTGCCCAAGCCGCATACCCCGTTCCAGTGGGCCGCTCAGCTCGATCACGCCACCACCGATGCGCGGCTGGCCAAGCTGCGGGACGCGATCCGCGGCGACCGCGCCTACGCCAAGGCGATCGGCATGCGCTACCACGACGGCAAGCCCGGCATCGTCGAGGGCCTGCTCTCCCGCGGTGACCGCCGCATCGGTGCGGTGATTGAGCAGGTGTGGCGGGACGGCGGTCGATTCGACGGCTGGCGGGAGCACTTCTCGTACGACCGGTGGCTGGCTGCGGCCGAGCGGGCGCTGGCCGACACCCCGGTCGACGTGGACTGGTACACGATCCGGGAGCGCG
This sequence comes from Actinomycetes bacterium, assembly GCA_035263265.1. Lineage (GTDB taxonomy): Bacteria > Actinomycetota > Actinomycetes > JAKEEW01 > JAKEEW01 > DATAFN01. The sequence continues at coordinate 4,280 of DATFRM010000452.1, read as the reverse complement.
ACTACGCCGAGGTGCTGCCCTGGGACCACCTGGACGCGGGCCTGGACCGGGACTGGCTGTGGGAGGACTGGCGGGACGCGCTGTCCGAGGTCGAGGTGGATGACTGTCGCTGGACGCCGTGCTTCGACTGCGGGGTATGCCCGCAGCTGGGCACGGAGATCCAGATCGGCCCGACCGGTAAGAAGCTGCTGCCGCTGACTCCGGTCGGAGCGAGCGGAGCTGGCGTGCGCTGATGGCGCGCCAGCCGACCGGACCTCCCCCGGCCCCTGCGGTGCAGCGGCTGCGGATCAGGTATGCCAAACGCGGTCGGATGCGCTTCACCAGCCATCGCGACTTCCAGCGGGCGTTCGAGCGGGCGTTGCACCGGGCCCAGGTGCCGATGGCGTACTCGGCCGGGTTCAGCCCGCATCCGAAGATCTCGTACGCAGGCGCGGCGCCGACGGGTGCGGCGAGCGAGGCGGAATACCTGGAGATCGCGGTTACCTCGCGCTGCGACCCGGCGGCGCTGACGGGCGCGCTGGGTTCGGCGTTGCCGGCCGGGCTCGAGGTGGTCGAGGTGGTCGAGGCGGCGACCACGGACCTGGCCGGCCGGTTGGAGGCCTCGGTGTGGGAGATCCGGCTCCCTGGGGTTACCGATGAGGCTGCGGCCGCAGCTATCAGTGCGTTCCTGGCAGCCGAGTCGGTCGAGGTCGAGCGCTTGACCAAGCAGGGAATGCGGGTATTCGACGCCCGGGGCGCGGTGTTGGCGCTGGGCGCGACACCGGCCACCGAGCAAGGGGCGGAGCCGGGTTTATCGGCCACTTGTGCGATACTGCAGGTGGTTGTCCGGCATGTAACACCTGCCGTTCGACCCGACGACGTCCTCGCCGGCCTCCGGCGAGTGGCCGACCTCGCGCCGCCGACACCGGCTCAGGTAGTCAGGCTGGCGCAGGGGCCGCTCGACGCGCAGGGCGGTGCGGTGACCGATCCGTTAGCGCCCGACCGGGACGCTGCCGCGACTGCCGGCGCGGCAGAGCCGACAAGAGCGGGATCGGCCGCCACGTAGGACCCGCCGGCGCCCGACGCGATCACTGCCGAGTCGCCACCGGGCGCGCCGAATTGGACTTTCGCTGGTTCGTCGGGAGGCGAGCCAGCCGTACGACAAGCTCCTGCGCGGTGCCTAGCGGTGCCCGGGAGCGTGACGGGAGACATGCCCGGGATGCTCGAAGACGAGCGAAGTGGAGCCGCAGAAGGCGGCCCGAACACAACCAAACAGAACAGCACCACCGAATCAGCCGCACCGGCCAAGCGCCGCTCACGCCGGGCTTCGCGCCCGGCTGGGCCGCCGGAGCCGGCTGCTGCCGAACAGGCCGCACCTGCACCGTCCGCGACGGCGCAAGCCGCGGCCGAATCCACCAAACCGGCGCGCACGCGCCGGACCCGAAAGACCGCCGCGGCCGAGCCCGCAGCGCCCACCAACGCATCCGCGTCGGCTGAGGCCGTGGCGCCGACCGCCACGCAGGCACCCGCCAAGCGGACTCGAACCCGCAAGAAGGCCGCCGCGGTCGAGCCCGCCCAGGCAACCGAGCCTGCTGCGGAGTCCGCGGTCAGGGCCGGCAGCGTGCCCGGCCTGACGTTCCAGGCCCCGGCGTTGCAGTTCCAGGCGCCCGACTCCGACGCTCAGCCGGCGGAGTCGCCGACCCGAAGCCGTCGCCGAAAGAAGTCCGCCGCCGACGAGCCGGCCGACAAGAGCGCGAAGAAGGCCCCGGCGAAGGCGAAGAGCGCGAAACCAGCCGAGGCAGACAGCCCGGCGACGACTTCGCCGGCCAAGGCGAAGGCGGGTAAGCGGGCCACGGCAAAGGCTCAACCCAAGCAGACCACGAAAGCCGCGACGAAACGGACCGCGAAGGCCGCGCTCGAGCAGGCTGCCGCGGCCTCCGGCGACGAGCCGCAGACCGGGGACGACGTCGAGATCGTCGAGGAGGTCGAGGAACTCGGCGAGGGCCGCCGCCGTCGCCGTCGTCGCGGTGGCCGCGGCCGCCGCTCCCGTGGACACGCTGGCGAGCAGGCCGGCGCTGAAGCCGGCGGGCTTGACCAAGCTGACGGGGACCGCGACTCCGCCGCGGCCGCCGAGACCGACACCGAGGACGAAGCAGCTGAACCGGGCGACGCACCGGCAACCAGCTCCCGCCGCCGGCGGCGGCGCCGCCGCCGGGGCAATGGTGAGGGCGCGGACGAGCCGGCGCCAGACGATCCGGAGCGGACCGTGGTTCGGCTGCGCGAGCCGCGGCGCGCCGACGCCGAGGTCGCCTCGGTCAAGGGCTCGACCCGGCTCGAGGCGAAGAAGCAGCGGCGCCGTGAGGGCCGAGAGGCCGGGCGGCGGCGCGTGCCGATCATCAGCGAGGCCGAGTTCCTGGCCAGGCGGGAGTCGGTCGAGCGGGTCATGGTCATCCGCCAGCGCGGCGCGCGTACCCAGATCGCCGTGCTCGAGGACGGGGTGCTGGTCGAGCACTACGTCAACCGGGAGAGCACCGGTTCGCTGATCGGCAACGTGTACCTGGGCAAGGTGCAGAACGTGCTGCCGTCGATGGAGGCCGCATTCGTCGACATCGGCAAAGGCCGCAACGCGGTGCTGTACGCCGGCGAGGTCAACTTCGACGTGGCCGCTCTGGAAGGGGCGCCGAAGCGGATCGAGAACGTGCTCAAGTCCGGTCAGTCGGTGCTGGTCCAGGTCACCAAGGACCCGGTCGCGCACAAGGGCGCGCGGCTGACCAGCCAGATCAGCCTGCCCGGGCGTTACCTGGTCTACGTGCCGGAGGGCTCGATGACCGGCATCAGCCGCAAGCTGCCCGACACCGAGCGCAACCGGCTCAAGAACGTATTGCGCAAGATCGTGCCGGAAGACGCCGGGGTGATCGTTCGCACCGCAGCCGAGGGCGCCAGCGAAGAGGAGTTGTCTCGCGACGTCGTGCGGCTCACCGCGCAATGGCAGGACATCACCACCAAAGCCGGGACCGCATCCGCGCCTGCGCTGCTGTACGGCGAGCCGGATCTGACCATTCGGGTGGTCAGGGACATCTTCAACGAGGATTTCAGCAAGGTCATCGTGTCCGGGGACGAGGCCTGGGAGACCGTTGAGGCCTACGTCGGCCATGTGGCCCCCGACCTGGTCGGGCGCCTGCAGCGGTGGACCGGCGAGGAGGACGTCTTCGCCGCGAACCGGATCGATGAGCAGCTCGCAAAGGCGCTTGACCGCAAGGTCTGGCTGCCGTCGGGTGGGTCGTTGATCATCGACCGCACCGAGGCGATGACCGTCATCGACGTCAACACCGGCAAGTTCACCGGCCAGGGCGGCAATCTCGAGGAAACCGTCACCAAGAACAACCTCGAGGCGGCCGAGGAGATCGTCCGCCAGCTCCGGTTGCGGGACATCGGCGGCATTATCGTCATCGACTTCATCGACATGGTGCTGGAGAGCAACCGCGAGCTGGTGCTGCGCCGGCTGCTCGAGTGCCTCGGCCGGGACCGGACCAAGCACCAGGTGGCCGAGGTCACCTCGCTCGGGCTGGTGCAGATGACGCGCAAGCGGGTTGGCCAAGGGCTGCTGGAGGCCTTCTCCGAGCCCTGCGAGGTCTGCAACGGCCGCGGGGTCCGCATCCATCTCGAGCCGCTCGAGCCGCCGGCGGCCAAGGTGGCCGCCGGGTCGGCCGAAGCACCCGCGACCGGGCGGTCGCGCCGCCACCGGGATCGGAGCAAGTCGGGTGACGCGGGAGCCGAGACCGAGCCGGTGACCGAGCCGGCCGGCGGGACCGATGACGCGGACGCCGAGGCAATGGTCGCGGTCGAGGTCCCGACCCGGCTCGGATCCGCATCGCCCGACGACATCGAGGAGGCGGCCGACATCGGGGAGACTGCCAACGGCCGGGAGAACGACGGCGAGTCGGTGCCGGCCGTCGCAGCCGGCCTCGGCTGGCCCGCCTAACCCGGCCGCCCAGCTCCGGCCGTCGCCGCTGGCCTCGGCTGACCCCGCCTAACCCGGCCGCCCAACGATCGATCATTGGACCGTTTCCGGTGCGGGGGTCGGCGTGTTTTCGCGTGTCGTGCCCAATGATCGATCGCCGGCTCCGCCACACGGCGCCCAACGATCGATCGTTGCGCTCGTCGAGGGAGCGCGGAGCGTCGAGCCAACCCAGACGCCGGCAAGCGGTTTGACCAGTAGTCGGCGCGGTCCTGTATCCTTGACCCTCGGTATGGCTCGTGCCTGCCCCGTTTCTGCGCGCCTATTGATGCCGATTGGCGCG
>DATFRM010000451.1:0-9411 GCA_035263265.1 Actinomycetes bacterium | reverse complement strand
CGCGGCCTCCCGATCGGCCTCGTCTTGAGCCAGCGAGAGCAGCCGGGAGCGGAGGATCCGCATCGCCTGCTCCTTGTTCTGCAGCTGCGACTTCTCGTTCTGGCAGGACACCACGATGCCGGTGGGTAGGTGGGTGATCCGAACCGCCGAGTCGGTGGTGTTGACCGACTGACCGCCGGGACCGGACGAGCGGAACACATCGATGCGCAGGTCGTTCGGGTTGATCTCAACCTCGACTTCCTCGGCCTCCGGCATGACCAGCACACCGGCAGCCGAGGTGTGGATCCGGCCCTGCGACTCGGTCACCGGCACCCGCTGGACCCGGTGCACCCCGCCCTCGTATTTCAGGCGCGCCCAGACTCCCTCGCCGGGCGCTGGCGTGCCGCGCGACTTCACCGCAACGCTGACGTCCTTGTAGCCGCCGAGATCGGACGGGACCGAATCCAGGATCTCGGTCCGCCAGCCGCGGCGCTCGGCGTAGCGCAGATACATCCGCAACAGGTCGCCGGAGAACAGCGCGGACTCCTCGCCGCCCTCCCCCGCCTTGATCTCGACGATCGCGTCCTTGTCGTCCTGGGGGTCGCGCGGCACGAGCAGCAGCCGCAACCGCTGCTCGAGCTCGTCACGGTGCTGGTTCAGCTCGACCAGCTCGGCCTTGAAATCCTCGTCCTCGGCGGCGAGCTCGCGGGCGGTCTCGATGTCGGCGTCGGCCTGGCGCAGCCCGCGGTACGCCTCCACGATCGGCGTGAGCTCGGCGTATCGCCGACCGAGCTTGCGCGCCACGGCGGCGTCGGCGTGCACTGCCGGATCAGCCAGCCGCTGCTCGAGATCGGCATGCTCGGCCAGCAGATCCTCGATCGCCTCGAACATGGGACTCCTCGGGGTGCGGTAGAGCTGGGTCGAACAGGCAACGGCGCCGGCGCCGGGTCGTCAAACCCTGGCGGCGCCGGCGCCGTGGCGAAAGCTACTTGTTGGACTCGGCCTTCTTGCCGAATCGCCGCTCGAACCGAGCCACCCGGCCACCGGTGTCAAGGATCTTCTGCTTGCCGGTGTAGAAGGGGTGGCACTGCGAGCAGACATCGGCGTGGATCACGCCGCTCTTGGCGGTGCTACGGGTGGTGAACGTGTTCCCGCAGGTGCAGGTCACCTGGGTCACAACGTAGTCCGGGTGGATATCGCGCTTCACTTGTGCTCCTTGTCGCTGATGGCTGCCGGGTCGCTTACGCGCTTGCGAAGCGTGAACCGGCGCCGACGGTCAAGTGTGCCATACCGGGCACTTGCTCTGCGGATACCGCGGAAACGGTGCCGGGCTCACGTAACGCCAGGCGCCCACCACGCATTCCCGATCGTTGCGCGCTCCGCGGAGAGGCCGATGTGGCCGGCTTGCCGGCCCTGTCGGGGTGCCTCCCGTGCCGAGTGACAGGCTCGGTAGCGGTCAGTCCTCCGAGCCGGAGATCCCGTTCTCCGGCATCGGCGTGGTCTTCTGCACCTGCATGAGGAACTCGAGGTTGGTGCGCGTCTTGCGCAGCCGGTCGAGCAGCAGCTCGATCGCCTGCTGATCCTCGAGCGCGGACAGCACCCGGCGGAGCTTCCACACCACCTGCAGCTCCTCGCGGGACAGCAGGATCTCTTCCTTACGGGTGCTGGAGGCGTCCACGTCCACGGCCGGGAAGATCCGCTTGTCGGACAGCTTCCGGTCGAGCTTGAGCTCCATGTTGCCGGTGCCCTTGAACTCCTCGAAGATCACCTCGTCCATCCGGGAGCCGGTCTCGACCAGCGCGGTGGCCAGGATGGTCAGCGAGCCGCCGTGCTCGATGTTGCGCGCTGCGCCGAAGAACCGCTTCGGCGGGTAGAGCGCGGTCGAGTCGACACCACCGGACAGGATCCGCCCGGACGCCGGCGCGGCCAGGTTGTACGCGCGGCCCAGCCGGGTGATCGAGTCGAGCAGCACCACGACATCGTGGCCGAGCTCGACAAGCCGCTTCGCCCGCTCGATCGCCAGCTCGGCGACCGTGGTGTGGTCCTCGGCCGGCCGGTCGAACGTCGACGCGATGACCTCGCCCTTCACCGAGCGCTGCATGTCGGTGACCTCCTCTGGCCGCTCGTCCACGAGGACGACCATGAGGTGGCACTCCGGGTTGTTGTGCGTGATCGCGTTGGCGATGGCCTGCAGGACCATCGTCTTACCGGCCTTCGGCGGGGAGACGATCAAGCCGCGCTGCCCCTTGCCGATCGGCGCCACCAGATCGATCACCCGGGTGGTCAGGCCGCCCGGTTCGGTCTCCAGGCGCATTCGATCCTGCGGGTACAGCGGGGTGAGCTTGGTGAACTCCACTCGGGTACGCGCCTGCTCCGGCTCGGCACCGTTGATCGTGTCCAGGCGGACCAGCGCGTTGAACTTCTCCCGCCGCTCGCCATCGCGAGGCTGGCGGACCGCACCGGTGATCGCGTCGCCCTTGCGCAGCCCGTGCCGGCGCACCTGTGCGAGCGAGACGTAGACGTCGTTCGGACCGGGCAGGTAGCCGGAGGTGCGGACGAACGCGTAGTTGTCCAGCACGTCCAGAATGCCGGCGACCGGAATCAGGACGTCGTCCTCGGTGATCTCCGGCTCGCCGCCCTCACCATCGCGGCGGCGGCGGTTGCGGTCGCGGTAGCGGCGGCCCCGCCGGCCCCGGCGGTTGTCCCAGTCGTCGTCGCGGTCGCGGTTGCGGTCGCCATCGGTACCCCGGTCGGCGGCGCGGTTGTCCTCACGGTCGCCCCTGCCGTCGGCGTCACCGGACGAGTCCCGATCACCCGCGGGCCGGTCACCCGCGGACCGGTCACGGTTGTTGCCGGAGCGGTCGCGATTGCCGCCAGACCGGTCGCGGTCGCCACGCGCTGCACGGTTGTCGGTGCGATCGGGGTCACGGTCGGGCCGGTTGTCGGCGCCGCGGTCGCTGCTGTCACCCTCGCCGGGGGCGCTCGCGTCGGCGGGTGGGTCGGTGGCGAGGCCGGGCTGGCCGGCGGTCGAGCCGGCGAATGAGTTGTCGAACGGGAGCCGGCTGGTTGCGACCGTACGGTCGCGCTGCGCCGCCGCGGCCGCGGCGGGGCGCTCGTCGCGCTCGGCCGCCGAGCCGCCACCCTGCTTGTCATTGATGGCGTCGATCAGCTGGCTCTTGCGCATCCGCGCCGTTCCGTTGATCCCCAAGCTCGCCGCGAGCTGCTGAAGCTCGGGGAGCAACATCCCGGACAGGCCGCCGGTGCGACGACGGTTGGTCGGCGCGGCCTGGGTCTGGTTGTCGTAGGTGCGATCGGCGCTGGATGCGGACGAATCCGCGGACGCGTTGTTCTGGGCGTCCCAGAATTCGCTGGTATCGCTCACTTAGGGTCCTTCCCTGGAGCGGGCGTCGGCCGGAAGGTGCGGCGCGGCGACCGGTGAAACTGCCCCCGATGGGGCTGTGAGGTGCCGTTACGGCGTCAATCTGTGGTGCTGGGTGCCAGATGCCGGAGGACGGGGCCTGAGTCACCTCCGCGACTTCTCCTGGCCGCGTACGGTCGGGTGAGCCGTCACGGCTTCACATCGGAAGGCCACGTACATCGCAAGGATGCGGGAGATCAGCTCCCGGGTGGCGACAGAGTGCCCGACTCCTCAGGGCGTCTGGTACTGCATGAGCGTAACACTCTCCGACGGGAGCCACATTCCCCCTCTCGTTTCCGGCTAATCCTGGCCGCTACCTCCCGAGTCGTACGCCACGCGCGCCGTCCCTGTCGAGACCACAGTCGTATACCGACCAGCCACGTTCGGTAGCCATCGCAGTGATCAATTCGGTGTACTTCGAGATCGCCAACGCGAGCACGGTCGGCCCCGCGCCGGAGATCGCCGCAGGCACTCCGGCTTGCCGCAGGGCGCTGAGCAGCATGCGGCTGTCCGGCATCGCCGGCGCCCGGTACGGCTGGTGCAGGCGATCGTCGGTGGCCGAAAGCAGCAGGTCGGGACGCGCCGTGAGGGCGTGCACCAGGAGTGCGGCACGCGCGGCAGTGTGTGCCGCGTCGCGATGCGGCACGCTCGGCGGTAGTAGCGCGCGGGCTTGCTCGGTGGCCAGCTGTTGGCCCGGGACGAGCGCTATCGGCCGGATCGCCGGGAGCGGTTCCAGGCGGATCGCCGACGTCCGCATGGTCGAGCCCTCGGCTTGATCGGGGACCGACTCGGTCCATGCGACGGTGAATCCACCAAGCACACAGGCCGCCACGTTGTCCGGGTGGCCTTCGATCTCGGCGGCAAGTGTGAGATCGGTCTCAGTCCCGCCAAACCGGTGCCCGGGCGGGTCGCCATCGCCCACCCGGCTTAGCGCCCGAGCGGCCACCACCCCGGCCACGATCGCCGCGGCCGACGAGCCGAGCCCACGACCGTGCGGGATGCGATTGGCACAGTGCACGGCAAGGCCAGGCGGCTGGCCACCGTGGGCGGCGAAGCCACGCCGCATGGCCCGGACTACCAGATGACCCTCGTCCAGCGGCACCTGGCCGGCGCCCTCACCCTCGATGGTCACATCCAGGCCGCGGGTGGTGACCCGGGCGGTGACCTCGTCATGGCAGCCCAGTGCCAAGCCGAACGAGTCGAAGCCCGGGCCCAGGTTGGCGCTCGTCGCCGGCACCCGGATCCGGACCGGCTCGGCGGCGAAGGGCCGGCTCATGCTGTCTCCTGGTCGTTGGTCTCGGGGTGGCCCGACCGGGCTGCGGTGGGGCGGCCCGGGTTGCGCACCGGCCGGCCCGCCGCGCGTAGAGCTTGCCGCAGTGCGAACTCCACCTGCGCATTGACGCTGCGCAGTTCGTCGTCGGCCCAGCGCTGCATCGCCGTGTACACGTCGGGGTCAAGGCGCAGCAGGAACTTCTTCCGCTCGGCCACGGCCCGGCCTACTGGTAGATCGTTCCCGTGTTCACAACCGGCTGGGTCGAGCGATCGCCGCACAGCACCACGAGCAGGTTGCTCACCATCGACGCCTTCCGCTCCTCGTCAAGGTGGACGATCTCTCGTTCGCTCAGCCGATCCAGCGCCATCTCGACCATGCCGACGGCGCCGTCGACGATCCGGGTCCGGGCTGCGACGATCGCGCCGGCCTGCTGGCGCTGCAGCATCGCGTGCGCGATCTCCTGGGCATACGCGAGGTGGCTGATCCGGGACTCCAGCACGGTCACGCCGGCTCGGTCGACCCGAGCCTGGATCTCCGCGGTCAGCTCGTCGTTGACGTCGATCGCGCCGCGCAACGACGGCAACCCGTCGTGGGCGTCGTACGGGTACGAGGTCGCGAGCTTGCGGATCGCGGTCTCGGCCTGGGCGTGCACGTACTGGTCGTAGTCCTGGACCGCGAACACCGCGCTAGCCGGCCGGTCGACACGCCAGATGACCACGGTGGCGATCTCGATCGGGTTGCCGTCATAGTCGTTGACCTTCAGCACCGGGCTTTCCAGGCTGCGCACTCGCAGCGAAACCCTCCGGCGCGGAGCGGTGAACGGGTTGACCCACCACAGTCCAGGCTCAGGCAGCGTGCCCACGTACCGGCCGAACAGCTGCAGCACCCGCGACTGGTTCTGATTGACCACGGTCAGACCCACTACCAGGAACGCCCAAACCAAGATGAGCGCGCCCACCCAGGCGGCCATGTATCCGGCGCTGAGCTCGGCACCGGGCAACCACCACACCGCGACGGCGACGAGCACGATCGCCAGCCCAACAATCGGCAACCCGGGCAGCCGGAACGCATTCCTCTCGACCACCTGATCACCACCTCCATCGGCATGCGCCGCGCTGGCCTTTGTCTGATCCGCCGGTCAGCGTCTGACGGAATCGTTTTGATACTAGGGTGATATCACATTGGTGCCGCTGCCGCCAGTACCACGGCCAACCTTCTCGAGATCGCTTTCATGATCGGCGGCCGGCCGGTCGCCGATCAGCGTGGGCCGGCGTCTAGCTCGACCACCAGACCGTGACCGGCGTGGTTCTGCACATGCTGTCGTGTCGCCGCATCAGGCCAGTGGCCAGATCAGGCCGGATGATCGAGCGCACGCTGCCCTCACCGGTGCTCGGACTAGACCGAGGATGCGCCGCAGGGAGGATCCGAGTGTCAAGGCGCCTCGAACGGTCCCGCACGTTGTGATATTTCAGGACACCCGCCAAGCCTGGGTACTCGGATCCTTCCCGCGACGGCAGCGCAAACTGCCGGATCCGGGACCATCCGGTTCAGCGGTGAGCTTCGTACGGCCGCTGGCCAGTGGCAGCGTTAGGCCAGGTCGAGCTCGCGGGCAGCGGCAGCCGGATCGGCCGAGATGCGAGGCGGCGCGGCCGCCCGAGCGAGCGCGGCATCCGGATCCTTCAGACCGTGCCCGGTGACCGTGATCACCACACGTTGTCCCGGATCCAACCGACCATCGGCCGCGGCAGCGAGCAGTCCGGCGACTCCGGCGGCCGATGCGAGCTCCACGAACACACCTTCGCGGACGGCCAACAGCTGGTACGCGTCGATGATCTGTTCGTCGGTCACCGCTTCGATCACCCCACCGGAGGCGTCCCGAGCCTGGATGGCGAGCTCCCATGAGGCCGGGTTGCCGATCCGGATCGCGGTCGCGACGGTCTCCGGCGCAGCTACCGGTTCACCGCGAACCAGCGGCGCGGCACCGGCCGCCTGAAACCCCCACATCCGGGGCAGCCCCTCGACTCGGCCCGCCGACGCGTACTCCTGGTACCCCTGCCAGTAGGCGCTGATGTTCCCGGCGTTGCCCACCGGAAGGCAATGGATGTCCGGGGCACCGCCTAGCACGTCGACCACTTCGAACGCGGCCGTCTTCTGGCCCTCGAGCCGGTCCGGATTGACCGAGTTCACCAGCACGATCGGGTACCGCCCGGCCAGCTCCCGAGCCAGCCGCAGGCAGTCGTCGAACGTGCCCTCCACGGCGAGTACCCGGGCACCGTGCATGACGGCCTGGCTGAGCTTGCCCATCGCGATCTTGCCGTCGGGCACCAGGACCGCGCACACCAGGCCGGCCCGCGCGGCGTAGGCGGCCGCGCTCGCGCTGGTGTTGCCGGTCGATGCGCAGATAACCGCCGAAGCCCCGGCGTGCAGGGCCTTCGAGATCGCCATGGTCATGCCACGGTCCTTGAACGAGCCGGTCGGGTTCGCGCCCTCCACCTTCAGCCAGACCTCGGACCGGATGCGATCCGACAGCTCGCGAGCAGCAACCAACGGCGTGCCGCCCTCGCCGAGAGTCACGATCGGCATACCGGAGTCGACCGGGAGCCGGTCGCGATACTCCGCGATAACCCCACGCCAGCCACGGGAACCCACCGCGGTGACCATGGCCGCGAGTCTAGGTCGTGCTATCGGAACGGCACGACCCAGACCAACTTGCCCGCTGCGGGGCTAGTGGGTCGCCGCCGGCTCCAACCGGCCGCTGCGGGGGCTAGCGGGTCGCCGCCGGCTCCAACCGGCCCGCCGCCAGGGCTAGTGGGTCGCCGCCGGCTCGGCCGCGTCGGGCAGCTCGCCCACCTCCACGTCGGGCTTACGGGCGAGCTCGCTCGGCCACCAGATCCGCGAGCCGATGTCCAGGTTGAGCGCGGTGACCAGCACCGAGCGAACCACCATCGTGTCGAGGATGATCCCGAGCGCGACCGCGAACCCGATCTCGGCGAACGCGACTACCGGAATCGTGGCCAGCACCGCGAACGTGCCGGCCAGCACCAAACCGGCCGAGGTGATCACGCCACCGGTCGCGCCCAGGCCGATGAGCGCGCCCCGCCGGGTGCCGTGTTTACGGGCCTCTTCGTGCACGCGCGACATCAGGAAGATGTTGTAGTCGATGCCGAGCGCGACTAGGAACACGAACACGAACAGCGCGAAGGACGAATCCACCCCGGGGAATCCGAACGCGTGGTCGAAGATGAACACGCTCATCCCGAGCGCCGCCGCGAACGAGAGCACCACGGTCGCCACCAGCAGGATCGGTGCGACCACCGCCCGGAGCAGCAGCATGAGGATGATCAGCACGACCAGCAGAATGAGCGGCATGATCAACTTTGTGTCGCGGTCCGAGGCGCGCTGGTAGTCGACCAGATAGGCGGTCGTCCCGCCGACGACGGCATCGGCATTCGGGACCTGGTGCACCTGTTCGCGCACCCGGTCGATCGTCGCCATCGCGGCCGGGCTGTCCGGCGGATCGCGCAGCGTCGCCCGGATCAAAGCCTCGCCATTCGCGACGACCGGAGCCTCGGTGTCAGCCACTCCCTCGGTGCCGCTGACTGCCGCGTGCACCTGATCGGCGGCGGCAGCATCCGAGATGACGATCACCGGCTGGCCGGAGCCGGCCGGGAAGTGCTGGTCGAGAACCTCCTCGCCGGTGACCGCCTCGACCGTCTTGGTGAACGAATCGCGGCTGGCGATGATCCCGGTGCGGATGTCGGTCAAGCCGAGCGCGAACACACCGAGGATGAGCGCGGTCACAATCCAGACGGTGCGGGGGCGGCGGGCAATCCCCCAACCGATCCGAGCCCAAAAGCCGGTCTCGGTGGGCTCGGCCGAGCCCAGCGTCGGCCGGTACGGCCAGAACACCCAGCGCCCGAACACCACCAGCAGTGCGGGCAGCAGGGTCAGCATGGCGAGCAGCGCGATCGCTATACCGACCGCCAACACCGGCCCCAGCCCGCGGGTCGGGTTCATCGCTGCGACTAGCAGGCAGAGCATGCCGGCGATGACCGTCGACGCACTGGCCACGATCGCCGGACCGGCCCGGTGCAGGGCCAGCGCCATCGCCTCGTGCCGGTCCTCGTGCCGGCGCAGCTCTTCTCGATAGCGGGCGACCAGCAGCAGCGCGTAGTCGGTGCCGGCGCCGAACACCAGGACCAGCAGGATTCCGGCGCTCTGCGCGTTCACCGTCAGGTCGGCGTATCTGGCGAGCAGGTAGACGACGGCCTGCGCGACCGTGAGCGAGGCGAATGCGGCGAACACCGGCAAGATCCACAGCAACGGGCTGCGGTACATCAAGAGCAGGATCAGCACGACCACGGTCAGGGCCGCATACAGCAGAGTGCTGTCGATGCCGGCGAACGCGTCGATCGAGTCGGCGGCGTAGCCACCGGGCCCGGTGACGTGCATGGACAGGCCGTCGGGTCGCGCGGCGGCGATCTGCTTGATGTCATCGACGACCTGGCCGAGCTTCTCCCAGCCTCCGCTGCCGGCATCGACCTGGGCGATCACCTCGAGCGCCTGGCCGTCCTGCGACAGGATTGGCCCGGCTGGCTTCTCGACGACTCCCTCGACGTTCGCGATCTGATTGACGTGCTGAGCCACCGCGGCCTGGTCACCGGGGGTGATCCCGGACGGCCGCTCGTAGACCAGCACGGTCGGCACCAGCTCCCCCGGCTGAAATGCCTGATAACGCTCG
>DATFRM010000450.1:0-4998 GCA_035263265.1 Actinomycetes bacterium | reverse complement strand
TGGTAGGTCTCGTGGATCGCGCGGGCGGCCGCCAGCGCGTACTCGCGATCGGGCAGAACCGAGGCGAGCGGCGGCTCGTGTGCCACCAGCGTCCGCACGTCGTCCGGGTACTTCTCCACCAGGGCCAGCGCGTTGACAGCGCCACCGCTACTGGCGAACAGGTCGACCGGTCCGCCACCAATCGCCTGAATGATCCGATGCAGGTCGTCGGCGTGGACATCGGGGGGCGACGGGCTAAGCGGGTCGGTCTTCACACTGCGCTCCGAACCGCGCGGGTCATACGTCACCACGGTGCGGTCGCCGAAGTGGCCGGACAGCGTGCCGAAGCCCCCGGCGCCCATCGGCGAACCGATCAGAAACAAGATCGACTCGGAGCTGGTGTCGTTGAGCCGGACGTCGTAGGCCACTGTGGCCCCCGGAGCGTCCAGGGTTTCGTTCTTCGGTTCGGTGGTCACTGTGACTCCCTTTTTGGCGGATCCTTGATGGTCGGACCGTCGGCAACGTTCTATCTCATCGGTGTGTCAGTAATGAACTAGCCATGGTTGGCGCCCCAGTAGGCTCGACGCCGAAGATCTGGGGAGGGTCGGTGTCCGAAGCGTCCGCGCGAGCTGCGCGTGTTCCGCCTCGCTGGTTCGTTCGCCTGGCTTGGTCGCTACATCGCTCGGTCTACCGGTTCAGCGGTGGCCGGCTGGGTTTGTGGCGCCCAAAGCCGGGCCAGTGGGGGACTCTGCGGCTAACCACAACCGGTCGCCGCACCTGCCGGCAGCGCAGCGTGATCCTCGGCTACTTCGAGGACGGCCCGAACCTGGTCACGCTGGCGATGAACGGCTGGGCCGACGGGGAGCCGGCCTGGTGGCTCAACCTGCAGGCGCGCCCGGACGCGACCGTCGAGTTGGTCGGGGAGTCTCGACCAGTGCGCGCATCTGCTGCGCAAGGCGAGGAGCGGTCCCGCCTGTGGGCCCGCTGGCGCGACATAGATCAGCGGCTGGACGGATTCGCCGCTTTACGTTCGTCCGAGACGGCTGTTGTGGTCCTGGAACCGCAACATCAGCCGTCCGACTGACGCAGACCCGCTACGCGAATCGGGTCTGCGCCGCACGGCTGCTGTAGGTCACGATGTCCAGGACGAACCCGAGGGCGACGAGCAGCCATTCCGCGCCGGTCACGCCACCGATCGGCGACCAAGCAGCCACGTACATGATCGTCGTCCACGGCAGGAAGAGCAGACCGAGGAACGGCAGGACCCAGGTGTCGAACGCCAGGTCGACCTTGTCACCGAATATCCACCAGGCGGCAAGCCCGATGCGGGGACCTAAGACCCCGAGCACGATTAGCAAACAGCACACGGCCAGCCAATCTGTCGGGTGATCGGGTCGGCGTCAAGCATTTCGGCGGCCGAACGAATGAAGTTGCAGGGACTTACTCCTCGGACCGGACATCTCGGTCGTCGTCGTCCACGATGTGGACCGCCGCCTCTTCAGCACTGGCCGCACCGGCGTCGATCCCGACGTCACGACCGATCAAGTCCGCTTCCTCGTCCGGATGGGCTCCCTCGTCCGGTGCCACCAGCCTGCCCGCTCGGGGATCCGCACCGTCATCGAGAAGCAGGCCGTCGACGTCCTCGTCGGCCCACTGCTCGTCCACCTCGTCGCGTGCTCGCCCACTCGGAGGGCCGGTTGACAGCTCGTCCTCCGCGTAGGGATCCGGCTCCGGCTCCTCCTCGGCCAGGAGCTGATCGAGGGATTCGCCTGCCCGCTCCTCGGCCAGCGTTGTTCCATACCGCTCGCCGGCAGACCACCGATCGGCGGGAATGATGCCCTGGTCGAGCGGGTCGTCGCCGGGATCGCCTTCGAGGGTGTCCGAAGCGTCCAAGACTCCGTCGTCTTCGAGTTCCTCACCGGAGTCGTCAAGTGCCCTGTCATCAGTCATCTTCGCGTCCAGGGGTGCTCGATAGTGCCGGTCCAGCGCTCATCGTAAGCGGTGAGCTGAATCACTGGCCGATGAGTTTTCCGGTGCGCGACGGTCTAAACCGGAGCCGACAAACAGGAGGACTTCATGGCCACGAACTGGGCGTGCGTCGCAGATTGGCGAGTGGATGCGGCATGACAGCGGCTGATTCTGAATTGTGGGAGGACGGCGCTAGCGTGCCCGACATGACACTTGCGGTTGAGGCTGAGCGCCTCGTCAAGCAATACCGCAGCCGCGGCGACACAGTCGTCGACGCTGTGCGCGGCGTGGACTTGCGAGTGAGTAACGGCGAGGTCTTCGGATTCCTGGGACCCAACGGTGCGGGCAAGTCCACCACGATCAGGATGCTCACGACATTGCTGACGATCACCTCGGGCAAGGCCATAGTCGCAGGCATCGACGTGGCGGCCGACCCCGACACCGTGCGGCGACGCATCGGCGTGGCCTTGCAGGAGGCCGGGTTGGATTCCCGCCAGACGGGGCGGGAGCTGCTGATTCTCCAGGCGCGGTTGTTCGGTATGTCGACGGCACAGGCCAAGACGAGAGCCAATGAGCTGCTCGAACTGGTCGACCTGGTCGACGCGGCCGACCGCCGGATCAAGGGCTACTCAGGCGGGATGAAGCGGCGGCTGGACCTGGCATCGGCCCTCGTGCACGAGCCCGACGTGCTGTTCCTCGACGAGCCGACGACAGGCTTGGACCCAGCGAGCCGACTCACCGTATGGGACGAGTTGCGGCGCATAAACGAACGCGGGACGACGATCTTCCTCACCACGCAGTACCTCGAGGAAGCCGACCAACTCTGCGACCGGATCGCCATCATCGACGGCGGGCTCATCGTGCGGGAGGGCACCCCCGAGCACCTGAAGACGGAGCTGCAGGAACGGCGCGGACTGGAGACCGAGCCGACGCTGGACGAGGTCTTCCTCGACGCGACCGGTCGCACCAGGGAACGAATCGCCGGCGAGGTACAGGAGGTATCGGCATGAGCGCTCTCGAGCAGGCCAACATCCTCGGCGGTCGGGCGCTGCGCGAGGCTTGGCGCACACCGGAGGCAATCGTGCCCACGATCTTCATTCCGGTGTTCTTCTTGATCGTCAACTTCGGTCAGGCTGGCAAGATCTTCCCGTCGAGCTCGACGGACTTCCTGTACGGGCAGACGTACGCCGCCTTTCAGCTGCCGATCTCGCTGCTGCTTGCCGCTTCGTTCGGCACCGCCGCGCTCTATCTCGTCGAGGAAATCGAGGGCGGCTACTTCGACAAGCTGCGGGCGGCGCCGGTAGCACGCAGCGCCCTGGTAACCGGGCGCCTGCTTGCCGAGGGCACCAAGAGTCTCGGCATCACCGCGCTTCTGGTGGTCATCGCGCTGCCACTCGGGGTCTCGATCGCCAGCGGGGTCGTCGGTTTCGTGCTGCTGCTCGTGCTGACGTCGCTTTGGGCCGTCGTATTCTCCGGCTTCATGCAGCTCATCGCGCTCAAGACCCGCAGCGCCGCGGCGACCAACTCGGGCGGACTCATCTTCTTTCCGTTGTTGTTCCTGACGCCGAACTTTGTACCCCGCGACATGCTGACCCGGCCAATGGAGATCGCGGCCACCCTCAACCCGGTCACCTACGTAATGGAGGCGCTACGCTCGCTCATCCTCCAGCCCCTGTCGTGGACCCCGTTGATCCGCGGGTTCGGCGTCGTGGTGGTGCTCGGTGTACTCATGATCGCGCTGAACGTTCGGGTCATCCGGGCATACGACTGAGGCGCTCGGAATCGGATCGCGGCATCGGATGAGCCGCGGCGTCCGGCCCAGCAATCGGTTCACGCGAACGGGGCCGCCGCTCGCAGCTGCCGGATCGTCTGATCGCCATCCGGGAGGACCCGGGCGAGGAGACTCAAGGTGGCCGCCTGGCTGAGGCGGTCCTCGTCCCGGCGTTGGATGGCGAGGGCCTGCCGGCCGTATCGGGCGGCCATGGAGTCCATGCCGGCGCCGAGGTAGCTGGCGGCAATGGTGCTCAGCGCTTGGCCGTGCAGGTGCCGGTAGCCGGTGACCTTGGCCGTGTCGGCGACTCGCGTCGCGCGGTCGCGAGCCTCGTCGTATTGGCCGGTGCACTGTTCGGCGGCAGCGAGACCAAGCATCACGACGAGCTGGACGTATTGGCCGACGCCACCGTCGATCAGCCCCACCGCGCTGCGGCTGTCGGCAAGACCAGGTTCGTGCTGTCCGGCTGCCAGCCGGGTGGTGGCGCGAGCGGTCAGTGCGAGCGCCTGGTTAGCCGCGGTGCTGGGCTGGCTGCGCTCGACCGCGGCCTCCGCACAGTGGGCCGCGTCAGCATGGCGCCCCAGCTGGGCGTAGAGGCGGGCGAGGCTGCATTGCACCTCTACCTGGTCGGTGGCGTCGCCGAACTCGGCGCAGATAGTCACCGACTCGAGGAGGTCGTCGAGTGCTGTACCGACCTGGCCGAGATGAGCCTTGGCGGTGCCGAGCCCGGTCAGGAAGACGCCTCTGTTTCCGCGGCCCGCCCCGTCGGACTGCAACGTGAGTGCCCGGACCAGCTGGTCGGCCGCGGGACCGAATCGACCCATCCGAAGCTGTAGCAGGCCCAGGTTTCCGAGATTGGTGGCCAACCCACCGCGCCGATCCAGCTGCTCGTTGAGGGCGAGCGCCTTCCCGAAGTGGTCGATGGCCAGCCGCAGATGCCCGAGCTCGCTATGGGCAATCCCGAGGTTGCCGTAGCTGACGGCCTGGCAGTCCTCCCAGCCGGCCCGGCGGCTGAAGGCGATCGCCCGGCGCAGATGAGCGATCCCGTCCTCGTACCGGCCGGCCTGGATGTCGGCCAGGCCCAGCCCGAGTTCGGCGGATGCACGGCCATGAGCGTTGCCGGCGGCGGTGGCGGCAACTAGCCCGGCCTCGGCCAGGGCAAGCCAGCCAATGGCGTCCGCCCTAATCCAGGAGTATCGGCGCAGCGCATCCGCCAGGAGCCACGCGATCTCACGGTGGTCCGGATCGGTCGCCGCTGCCGTGGCTGCGGCGATCAGGTT
>DATFRM010000449.1:0-2859 GCA_035263265.1 Actinomycetes bacterium | reverse complement strand
CGGCCCCTGGTGCGGCCGCGGCTACGTCGCTGACCAGCATGTCGGCGTCGGCGGCCAGGTCCGACTTGGTCAGCACGACCACCGGCTCGGCACCGTTCTGCCAGGCCAGGGCCAGCAGCCGTTCGATCCGGCCGAGATCGGGCTCCGGCTGCAAGCCCTCGGTCACGAATACGGTGTCGATGTTGGCGGCCAGGACCTGTCCCTTCGACACCCGCGGTGTCACGCCGGCGCGCAGGAACACGGTCTTGCGGGGCAGCACGGTCTCGGCACTGATCCGGCCGTCCGGCCAGTGCCGGATCGCCAGCCAGTCGCCGGTGCACGGCGCTCCGGTTGGATCGTCGGCCGCGGCCGCCAGCAGTAGCGGTGAGAGCACCGCGTGCTCGAGGCCGCGCTCGGTCAACACATCAACCCGGCCGCGGTCCACCCGGCTGACCCGCCCTGGAGACATGGCCGGGTCGTCCTGGTATGCCGCGAACGCGGAGTTGAAGAACTCGTCCCATCCCAGGGACGCGAGATCGTTCGAAAACAAGGCTTGGATGCACCCTTCGGGAGCTGGGTGCGGCAGCCGAACTGGCGCGGTTGGCCGTTAGCGCTCGGCGTGGCACCCGACGGAGGAGGACCGGAAAACGGACACGGCAACGACAGTCATCGGGCTCTCCCCCTTCCGTCGACAGGTGCGAAGTCGATCAATGGTACCAACTGAGCGCCATTAGCCGCGCGCCAATTTCCGTGCGGTCCTGATCAGGCAGTATGCGAGGCGCGCGCCCTGGCGGTTTCGGCGGTCGGCCAGACCCGGTCGATCTGGGCGTTGAGCGCGGCCCCGATCAGCACCGCGAGCGCTGTCACGTACAGCCAGAACAGCACCGCCACCGGGGCGGCCAGCGAACCGTACGCGGACGGGCCCTCGACGGTGGTCTCCAGGTAGAGCCGGAGTAGGTAGCTGCCGAGCACCCAGATCACCAGCGCCACAGTCGCGCCCGGCAGTTCGCGCCGCCACTTGGTCCGGACCGGAACGCTCAGGTGGTACAGCGAGGTGAGGAACGCCACCGACAGCAGCGAGACCACCGGCCAGTAGAGCAGGTGGGTGGCATCGGCGGTGGCCGGCACAACCCGGCCCACCAGGCTAGGGCCGGCGATCACCAGTGGCAGCAGCACCGCACCGATCACCAGGCCGACCAGGTACAGGCTGAACGAGAGCGCGCGGGTGCGGATGATGCCGCGTTCGCCGCCCAAGCCGTACATGATCGTGATGGTGTCGACGTAGACGTTCAGCGCGCGCGACCCCGCCCACAGCGCGATCAGCGCACCCAGCACGGTGATGTCCGGCCGCCCGCTGGCCAGCACGGTGTCGAGGGTCGGGGTGACGACCTCCTGGACACTGAGATCGGACAGCACCACCGAGGCGCCGTCGACAATCGCACGGTGGATCTCGGAGACGGTGTCGGACCCGGCCGCGTTGGCGAGGTAGCCCAGCGTGCCGACCAGGCCGAGCAGGAGCGGCGGCAGCGAGACCAGCGCGAAGAAGGCGGCTTCAGCGGCCAATCCGGTAACCCGGTACCGGAAGCAGGCGCCCACAGTGCTGCTGACCATCCGCCGGAGCAGCCGGGCCCCCGTCAGTGGGGGGTCCGTGACGGCTCGGGTAGCGGGCTCCGCCGACGCCGGTTCACGGGCAATCTCCGCAGGTGGCGGCACCAGCGTCGGGAGCGCAGGCACGATCGGGATACCACTGCTTTGGGCGGGTATCGCGGGCTCGATCTTTACCGGCATAGCGCCCTACCGTAGCGGGCATGGGGTCGAAAACTCACCAGGTGTTCAACCAGACGCCGCCGCTTGCCGACTATGACGCGTTCGGCGCCGATCAGTGCCTGCTCGAGTCGATCACGCGTCTCGGTTCGGAGGAGGCTGTCGCGGAACTGGCCGGATTCGGTCGGTTGGCTGGCTCGGCCGAGGCGCAGCGATGGGCGATCGACGCCAATACCTTCCTCCCGGTGTTGCGCACCCACGATCGTTTCGGCAACCGGATCGACGAGGTGGACTTCCACCCGTCCTGGCATCGGTTGATAGCAGTATCCGTAGAGCACGGCCTGCACGCCTACTCCGGGGGCGGGCATCTACTCAGAGCGGCCCGGTTCTACCTCTGGAGCCAGGTGGAGGCCGGGCACGGCTGCCCGATTTCGATGACCTATGCGGCGGTGCCGGCGCTGCGCGCCGAGCCGGAACTGGCGGCCGAGTGGGAGCCGTTGCTTGCGGCCCGCGACTACCGGCCGGGTCTAGACCGGACCGCCGCGGCCAAGGGCGCCGCCCTGGTAGGGATGGCGATGACGGAGAAGCAGGGCGGCTCGGACGTCCGCGCGAACACCACTCGTGCGGAGCCAACCGGGGACGGCAGCTACCTGCTGACCGGGCACAAGTGGTTCTGCTCGGCGCCGATGTGCGACGCGTTCCTCGTGCTCGCTCAGGCGCCGGGTGGGCTGACCTGCTTCCTGCTGCCCCGAGTGCGGCCGGACGGGTCCCGGAATGTCTTCCTGATCCAGCGGTTGAAGGACAAGCTCGGTAACCGCTCGAACGCGTCCGCCGAGGTGGAGTTCGATTCGACCTACGCGGTACGGGTCGGAGCGGAGGGGCGTGGCATCGCCACGATCATCGCGATGGTGGCGACGACCCGGCTGGACTGCGTGCTCGGCTCGTCCGCGCTGATGCGCCAAGCGCTAGTACAGGCCGTCCATCACGCGCGGCACCGGCGCGCGTTCGGTGCCGCGCTGGTGGACCAGCCGCTGATGACCAACGTGCTGGCCGATCTCGCGCTGGAGTCCGAAGCCGCCACGACACTGGCCATGCGGCTGGCTGCCGCAGTCGACG
>DATFRM010000448.1:0-7847 GCA_035263265.1 Actinomycetes bacterium | reverse complement strand
CCGGGGCGCCGTCCGGAAGAACGGCGTCGGCATATGCGTCGGACAGAGCGTTGCCCAATGCCGCACAGGCACCGGCCGTGCCCTCCCGCACGTTGGCCAGGATGACCCCGACCGTGCATAGCGTCGCGCTGTGGTCAAGCTGGGCCAGCGAATCGTTCGCGCCGGTCACGGTCACCTCGCCGCACCACAGCGGGGCGGTGGTCAAGGCGGCGAGCTGCTTGTACGCCTCCCCCTGCGCGCCGCGCTGCTCATAGCCGTACCAGTACACGAGCCCGGTGCCGCTGTCGGCGACGCGGGCGGCAAGCTCCAGCGCGGAGTACCCGCCCGGCGCCCGGGCGTGTCGGTCGAATGGATCAATGTGCACCAACCCAGGCCTGTCAGTGTCGCCGCCCAGCCGTGCTGCCACGACTGCCATGCCGTCAGCTTCGGCGATCTCGCAGCTGTGCAGGCCAAGTTCGCGCGACCAGCGGCGAAGGTCTGTGACACTCACCCGGTCGAGGTCACACAGCAGGTAGGAGGCGGCATCGCCGAGCAGCGTCATCGCCAGCAGCGCGGAGCCCGGGTACAGGGCTGGTTCGCCCTCTAGGTAGGAGGCGGCGACTGCGCAGTACCGCGACTGGGCCAAAACGGGGAACCGCGGAGCGACCTCCAGGAAATGCACGAAGCCGTACTCTCGCCCTCCACTGTGAACAACCGCATAAGCGCCTGACCCTGCATGAGTCTCCGCGTACCAGGCTGGAGGCTCTCGCTCCAGCACCTCGGCCAGTACGACGTGCTTCCAGACGTCGCCGATATTCCCGAAGTTCTTGTTGGCCATGATCCGCATGCCTCCTGGCCATCTAGATGGCGGTTTGCTGCGCGCGCCTAGCAGCCTAGGAGACCGTCGGCTGATTGTTTGGCGCAGCGTCGATGCCCTTCTGATCGTCTCGGATAGCAGCCCGGACCTTGATAATCACAGTGGAATCCGGGGACATTGGTGGCACGTGTGTGCGGTCCGCGGGGTGACACTGAAGGGCGTGACGACGGATAGTCCGGCCAGGAGCGACGAGGTCACGGCGCGGGAGGCCGAGATCCTTGCGCTGATCGCGCGGCATCTGACTAATGCGCAGATCGCGGCGGCGCTGTTCATCTCGACGCGTACCGTCGAAAGCCACGTCTCCGCGATGCTTCGCAAGCTGCAACTCCGCGACCGCCGCAGCCTCGCCCGGCACGCCGAGGCCATCCCGGGTCTGGTGGCCAAGTCCGGCCGGCCCAAGCTGCCCGTCCCGGTCACTTCGTTTGTCGGGCGGACCAGCGAGCGGGCGACGCTGGCTGCAGCGCTCGCCGAACACCGCCTGGTGACCGCGACCGGTCCGGGCGGGATCGGCAAGACTCGGCTGGCCCTCAGCGTCGCGGCCGAGGTCGCCCCGGGCCGGCGCGACGGGGTGTGGTTCGTCGACCTGGTCCACGTAACGGACCCGGCGATGGTCATCCCGGCGGTCGCCGAGACCGTCGGCGTCCCCGAGCAGCGGACCACGTCGGTCGACCTGGCGCTGGTTGCGGTGCTCGCCGAACGCGAGGCGCTACTCGTGCTGGACAACTGCGAGCACGTTCTGGACGGTGTGCGCGCCTGCGTTGAGCTGATCATCGCCGGCTGCCCGGCCATTACCGTACTCGCCACCGGCCGATCCCGGCTGCTGCTGCCATACGAGCGGCTATACGTCGTACCGGGGCTGTCGGTCGAGGAAGCCGGGGGCGACGCGGTCGACCTGTTCACCGCCCGGGTCGCCGCGTCCATAGGAGACCCGAGTGGGCCGGACCTGGTCCGGGTGGCCGCGCTGTGCCGGGCGCTGGACGGGATGGCGCTGGCGATCGAGCTGGCCGCGGCCCGGTTCGCGGCATTGGGTCTCGACGGCTTGGAATCCGGCCTCGACCAGCGGTTGCGGCTGCTGACCGCCGGCACCCGGCTGCCCGACCGGCACGGCTCGCTGCGCGCCGCCATCGACTGGAGCTACGGGCTGCTGTCGCACGCTGATCGCGCGTTGTTGTGCAGCGTGACGGCGTTCGCCTCGTGGTTCGATGTCGACGCGGCCCGTGCGGTGGCCGGCACCGATCGCGAACATGCGGAGATCGCCGACGGGTTGGCCCGCCTCGCCGAGCACAGCCTGCTGGTTGTGGAGCGCGGCGAGCCGACCAGGTACCGGGCGTTGGAGACGATCCGCCAGTACGGCGTCGAGCGGCTGGCCGAGGCCGGGGAGCTGGACCGGATACGAGCCGGCCACGAACGATGGTGCCGCGACGCTCTCGCCGCGCTCCGCCGGACCGAACCGGCCGACATCGACGACGGCTGGAGCACCCGGTTCGACCGGATCGTGGACGACGCAGGCGCCGCGCTGGCCTGGTCAGCCGGCGTCGAGAGCCGCCGGCCGCGGGCCGCGGAGCTGGCCACCGATCTTGCCGGGCTGCTGTTCCTGCGAGGCCGACCGGCGCAGGCCCAGCGACGGTACGAACAGGCCGCGGGGCTCGCCTCCACCGGCGCCGAGCGAGCCGACCACCTAAGGCTGGCCGCGGGAGCGGCGGCGAGCCGCTTCGTCGGTGACGACGCGCTGCGGCTGCTTCGGATGGCCGCCGACGCCGCCTTGACCGTCGGCGACCGGGCCGGCGCCGCGAAGGACCTGGCCACCATGGCGACGTACCTCAACCGCGCGGCCGGGATCATGGCCACGCCGCACCCGCCGGCCGACGCCGACGCACTGGTCGCCGAAGCCCGAGTCCTCTCCGATGGCTCCCCGCTGGCCGAGGCGGCGATCGCGATAGCTAGCGAGTGGATCGGTGTGCCCGGCCGGAGCGAGTCGCGACGCGCCGTGGAACTCGCGCAACGAGCCGGCGACGCCATCATGCACAGCTGCGCCCTGGACACGCTGCACGCCGCCCATCTCTTCGAGGACGACCTCGCCGAGGCGGCGCGGATCGTACACAGGCGGCTCACGTTGCTCGACACCGTTGCCGTCAGCCCGATCAGCGGATTCGAGTTCGCCGACGGCCGTCTCATGGCGACCGAGATCCACCTGGTCACCGGCGACCTGCCCGGCGCCGCCGCCCACGCGCAAGCCCTCGCCCGCCTGCCCTTCTATCGCGACGAGGATCATCTGGCCACCTGCCGGCACATGCTCGTCGACGCGCTCGCCGGTCGCTTCGACGACGCGATCCAAACTGGAGAACGCTTCCGCACCGGCTGGGAGCACGCGGGGCGACCGGTCGCGCGAGTCCTGGCCCGAGGCGCCTACGCCGTCGCGATGGTGTACGGAATGCGCGGCAACGACGACCAACGAGCGGAATGGATCCGCTTCACCATCGACCTCGGCGTTGACCCCGAGCAACTCGCCACACGCCTGCCTTATTGGCCCTCAGTGCTCGACGGCTTGCTCGCACTCCATCGCAACGACCCAGCCGCGGCGGTGCGGCGACTCGCAGGCGACATCGACGACCGCTGGGTGCCGTACGAAGGCACGTGGCATGACAGCGGGCCGTGGCGGCCGTGGTATGCCGCGCTGTGGGCCGAAGCCGCGGTGCTCGACCACCGCGAGGACGCCACGGCCCGCATCGAACGAAGCCGGCACGCCACCCGCGACAACCCGATCGCCGCCGCCATGGTCGAACGCGCCGCCGCGATCGCGAACGCCGACCACGACGCCCTCATTCGAATCGCGGCAACGTTCAATCGGCTCGGCTGCCCGTACCAGCAGGAAAGAACCACCCAGATGGTGGCGGACCGGATACCACCCTCAGCGGGCGGTGCGGGTGAGCACGGCTGAACCGCACCGGCCCGACCAGTGCCCCCGTGATTTATTCGCTTGGCGTGTCCGGCGCCCTGCCCTAGCGTCCGGGAACGGAGTACCTGCTTTGTCCGCGGTTTGAGTGCGCAGATCGAAGGTGCGAAGCGCGATGACTTGTGAGCTCCTGGCGATTTGCGTCGATGCCAACGACCCGCTTCGTCTCGCGCGCTTCTGGGGCACCGTGCTGGGCCAGGAGATGGCCGACGACTCGCACGACGGCGTTACCCTTCTGCCGAGCGATGCCACCGGGTTCCGGCTCCGATTCCTTCCAACTCAGGAGCAGAAGGTCGGAAAGAGCGACAGACACCTCCATCTGACGAGCACGTCCCTCGATGACCAGCAGCAGACGGTGGCAAGGGCGATCGGATTAGGCGCCCAGCACCTCGACGTCGGCCAGCGCCCGGAGGAGGGTCATGTTGTGCTCGCCGACCCCGAAGGCAACGAGTTCTGCGTCATCGAGCCGGGCAACAACTGGCTTGCCGGCTGCGGATTCCTGGCGGAGCTTACGTGCGCCGGTTCGCCTCAGGTCGGGCACTTCTGGAGCGAAGCGCTCGGCTGGCCGCTCGTCTGGGATCAGGGTCTCCAGACCGCGATTCGCTCGCCGCGTGGCGGCCCGAAAATCTCCTGGGACGAGGAGTGGATGACGCCTCAGACCGGGAACAGCCGGATCCGTTTCGACCTCGCTCCACCCGTCCGCGGTGATCAGCAAGCGGAGGTCGATCGTCTCGTCTCCCTCGGAGCGAGTCGCATCGATATCGGCCATGGCGAGGTCAGCTCGGTGGTCATGGCCGATCCCGATGGCCGTGAGTTTCGTGTGTTGACTCCGCGATAGCCCGCCCAGAGCGGGATCGACTCCCGTCACCCGCTCCATAACAACGAGCCTGGGTAGCACCAGTTGCTAGCCGTGAAGATCGAGTCTCGTGCTCTGCTCGGTGAAGAAGGCCGTGGCTGTGTCGCGCTGCATGCCGCGCAGGTTAGGGATCACGACGAGCCGTGCGAATGTCGGGAAGATGAGAGTCACAAGGGCGCTTGGTTGGTCGGTGACGATCGCGAGGATCACGCCACCGAGGCCGACGAAGCCGCACGCCATCAGCACAACGAGTACGAACGCCCGGAACCCGGGCTGCACAACCTGCGTGATACGCAGCGTGTCGTTGTCGATCTCGGGATAGAGCCACTCGTGCCCGGTTCGTCGCGGCGCCGCCAACACGAAGTAGTTGCCGCCCCGGCGATCATGCCGGCGTACGAGGCCGGACCCGGTCCGAAACGGAGACAGTGCTCGCGCACGGTTGTCGACGGCCAGAGCTGCCAGCCATGCTTTCAGCGCCTCGCCCGAGCCGGGGCGCAGCGGCAACGTCCAGCGCACCGGCCCCAGTCCGAACAGTGCGGCCACGTCGATGTTCACCAGCGACACGGTAGCGGCCGAGGACGTTCCCTAGCTGACAGTGCGGTTTCGATTCCTGTCACCCGCTCCAGCGAGAACTCCCGAGACAGCAAGACTCCTGCGCGCGGCACCGATCTGTCGGCGCGATCGAGATCTGGGTTCTGGCCCACCAGGCATCGGCCGTCCAGTCCACGCCGCCATACCTCCAGCATGTAGTTACGCCTCCCAGGCCGAGCAGCGTCCAGCCGAGCTGGTTGACCGACCGGATCAAGCGGCGCGCGTGGATTCTTTGCGGCATCGAGGATCGCGAGCGGCCAACTTGCAGTGCACTGGTGCGGACCGCAGCGCCCCCGACGTCGCGATTCGTCTACGTTGATCGGATGGCTCGACCAGTGCAGATTTTCGCGTTCTCCGGTCCGGACTACGAGCCGGGCAAGCCGACCACCTACGCGCTGCTCAGGCACGCGATCGGACTCGCCTCGCCGTCCGGGCGCCTACGACTTTGCTACGTGCCGACCGCGGTGGGCGACTCACAACGCCATGTCGATCACTACAACAGCGTCTTCATGGTTCAACCCGAGGTCGACTTCTCGGTGCTGCAACTGTTCCCGCAGCCGACGTTCGCCGATGTTCGCGAGCACCTGCTGAGCCAGGATGTCATTTTCGTGGAAGGCGGCAGCGTACTGAATCTGATGGCCGTCTGGCGGGTACACGGCCTGCCGGAGGTCCTTCGCGAGTGCTGGGAGTCCGGAGTGGTGCTCACCGGCGGCAGCGCGGGCAGCCTGTGCTGGCACCAGGGTGGCCCCACCGACTCGTTCTCCGACGACTTGAGTCCATTCGTCGACGGGATCGGACTGCTGCCGTACAGCAACGGGGTACATGACGACTCCGAGGAACAGCCGCGACGCG
Source organism: Actinomycetes bacterium (assembly GCA_035263265.1). Lineage (GTDB taxonomy): Bacteria > Actinomycetota > Actinomycetes > JAKEEW01 > JAKEEW01 > DATAFN01. The sequence goes on along the minus strand of DATFRM010000448.1, from coordinate 1,739 downwards.
AGACGTATCGACGGATGGTCGCGGACGGAACGCTCGGTCCCGGGTACGCGTCCGAGGATGGTGTCGGGCTGCACTACATCGGCACCGAGATGGTCGAGGCCATCAGCATCCGCGACGGAAAGAAGGCCTGGTACGTCGCGCCGGACGGGAACGGCGGGTCGACGTCGTCCGTCATCGAACCCCGGCGGATCTAGCGGCAGCGGTCTCGTACCACGGGCAACTCTGTGCCGTTTGTGTCTCACGGGCAGCACTAGTTGTGGCGCTTACCACATTCGCCGGCGAGCCGGTCTGGTGCCCTCACAAAGGTTGAACTCCAACGGTTACCCCGGTTCATGGCGGGTAGCTTCGGGCTGTGCGTCACGTGAGAACCGCAGAGGCGGGTACGCAGTCGGAGAGCGCCGAGCAACAAACGTCACCACCGCCACAGGGGCGGCGATGGTGGACGTTGACCGCGGTGTGCCTGGGTACGTTCATGCTCCTGCTCGACATCACGGTGGTGAATGTCGCCCTGCCGAGCATCCAGCGGGACTTGTCGAGTTCGTTCTCCGATCTCCAGTGGGTCGTGGACGCGTACGCGTTGACGTTGGCCGCCGCGCTGCTCACCGCCGGGTCGCTCGCCGACCTCTTCGGACGCCGTCTGCTCTACGTCATCGGGCTGGCATGGTTCACCACCGCGTCGCTGTTGTGCGGCGTGGCCACGGGTACCCTCTTTCTGATTCTGGCGCGCGGCGCGCAGGGCATCGGCGGCGCGATCATGTTCGCGGTGTCGCTCGCCTTGCTCGCGGATGCGTTCCGTGGCAAGGAACGTGGCGTCGCGTTCGGAGTGTGGGGTGCGATCACCGGCATCGCGGTCGCGGTCGGCCCGCTGGTCGGCGGCGCCCTGACCTCGGGCCTGTCGTGGCGATGGATCTTCTTCGTGAACCTGCCGATCGGCGTGATCGCGTTGGTTATCACGGTCATGCAGGTCGGAGAGTCACGCGACCCGCGGCCTCGCCGTCCGGACTGGATCGGCTTCGTCACGTTTACCGCGGCGTTGGCGTTCCTCGTCTTTGCGCTCATCAGGTCCAGCGAATCCGGGTTCACCGCACCGCTCGTGCTGGGCTGCTTCGCAGCCGCCGCGGTGCTGATGGCGGTATTCGTCGCAATGGAACTCATCGGCCACGAACCGATGTTCGAACTCGGACTGTTCCGCAAACCGACGTTCACCGGCGGCGCGATCGCAGCCTTCGGTGTGTCCGCGACGATCTTCTCGATGTTTCTCTACCTCACGCTCTATCTGCAGGACGTGCTGGGCTACTCGGCTCTACAGACCGGCATCCGGCTGCTGACCGCGTCCGCGGGCATCTTTCTGGTCGCGGGCATCGCGGGCCGGCTGTCCTCGGTGATACCCGTGCGGCTGTTGATCGGCCTGGGCCTGATCGTCGTCGGGATCGGACTGTTCCTGATGCGTGGGCTCAATGCCGGGTCGAGCTGGACCCACCTGGTACCCGGGCTCATCGTCAGCGGCGTCGGAGTCGGCATGCTGAACCCGCCGCTCGCGTCAACCGCGGTGAGCGTCGTGCCTGAGCGGCAGGCCGGCATGGCGTCCGGGATCAATTCCACGTTCCGCCAAGTCGGCATCGCAACCGGCATCGCGTTGCTCGGGTCGCTGTTCGCGAGCCGAGTCACGTCCGCCGCCACGACGGACTTGGCGCATGTACCAGGTATCTCCGGCCAGACTCAGCAGATCACCACGGCGC
>DATFRM010000447.1:0-2429 GCA_035263265.1 Actinomycetes bacterium | reverse complement strand
GTTCGGGTCGCCTCGCGCCCTGACGGAACGGCTACCAGGCCGGCCGCCGGCTGATGACCGGACGAAGATTGTCCGGATCCGACCGGCCGGGCCAGTTCCCTGCGAAGGGTAGGCATCCAGATCGGGCGTACCCAGCCCCATTGCTGCTCGAGCGGCACCACCCAGGGCCGAAGCTGCTCGACCGCGATCGGATGGGTACTCATCTGCGGATGCCAGTAGCCGAGGGTCGCTGCGACTTCGAGCGCACTGCGCTGGTCCGGCGTCAGTTGGCTGAGCAGGACTCTGGTGAGCTGGTCAAGCAGTGATGGCAGGCCGGATGAGGCTTCGACGGCTTCGTCCACGGCATCCTGGGACCACTGTCGCGCGGCCGCTAGCACGTCACCGAGGACCGCCGCGCGCTGGCCGGTGTACCTGACAAGCCGGGCCCGATTCCGCGCGGATGAATACCCCACGAGAGCGCTGCGGTCGAGGAGCTCGGACGCAGGTACCACCCAGTCCGGCCGGTGGCCGACGGGCGGCTGGAATCGACTCTCCGCGACCACCACCAGCCTGACTCCGCGATCTGTGAGAGCCGGCCGGATCGCCCTGATCAGCCGAGCGACTCCCGCCGTCACCCGGCCGCCGAGCTCGAGCACGATGACGGCGCCCTCCGGCGCCTGCCGGATCTGTTCGCCGAGCCGTGGCCCGGGGTCGGACAGCAGCCCGAACTGGGGTGCCGGCTCGTCCGGTGACCAGCGGTGCTGGCAGGCCACCTCTAGGGACTGAGCCAGACCAGTTGGGCGGAATCCGTCGGTGCGCAGCCACACGCAGTCGTTAAGCCGCTGCCAGTTATCGATCACGCCGGCCAGTCGCTCGGCAAGGTAGGAGCCGGGCACCCCGCGCACTACGGAGACCGGAGCCTCCGCGATGCGCTGGACCGTAGGAGTGAACGCCCCACCAGCGGCGAGGGGACGGAGCACGGGCGGAAGGTACACGGTGCTAGTCCTGGCCGCGGCCCTCATCCGGCTCGATCGCGGTCAGTGGATCGCGAAGAGTTACGACGAAACTGCTGTTCAGAAGGCTGGCGTCCGCCATGACGGCCTCACTTCCCCCGTGCCGGGCCCCCATACGGCGCACGGCTCAGCGTCCCCCCACACCTGAATGGAGCGGCGGCAGGCCGCGCAGATACATCGGAGACGAGGCGAGTACGAGAAGCGAGTCGTCCGACCCGCGGACCTGACCACGCAGCGGCCCCCACGTGCCGGCCAGGTGGAGCAGCTGCCAGGTCGATCGACTCGACCCGCTGACCTGCACTGTAAGTGAGTCGTAAGCCGGCCGTAAGCGAGCCGACGCATGCTCGCGTCGCTGGAGGTGCAACTCAACTCACCACGATTGCGAGGTGACCCATGACTAGGTCACGAACAGTCCGCAGGTACCTGTGCCGCGGGGCGCTTGCCCTGCTCCTAGGGGTAGGAGTCGCTGCTCGGTCGGAGGTGTCTCAGATGTCGTAGTAGAGCTCGAACTCGTGGGGGTGCGGGCGCAGCCGGACTGGATCGATCTCGTGCTCCCGCTTGTAGCGGATCCAGGTCTCGATCAGGTCGCCGGTGAATACGCCACCCTCGAGCAGGTAATCGTGATCGGCTTCGAGCTCCTCGAGCACGCGCTCCAGTGCGCCCGGCACCTGCGGTACCGCGGCGTGCTCCTCCGGCGGCAGCTCGTACAGGTCCTTGTCGATCGGCTCCGGCGGCTCGATCTTGTTCCGCACCCCGTCCAGACCGGCCATCATCATGGCCGAGAACGCCAGATACGGGTTGCACGACGGGTCCGGCACCCGGAACTCGATGCGCTTGGCCTTCGGGTTGGTCCCGGTGATCGGGATCCGCACGCAGGCCGATCGGTTGCGCTGCGAGTACACCAGGTTGACCGGCGCCTCGAAGCCCGGCACCAGCCGGTGGTAGGAGTTCACGGTCGGGTTGGTGAAGGCCAGCAACGACGGCGCGTGCCTGAGCAGGCCGCCGATGTAGTGGCGCGCCATATCCGACAGCCCGGCGTACCCGATCTCGTCGTAGAACAGCGGGTTGCCGTCCTTCCACAGCGACTGGTGGCAGTGCATGCCGGAGCCGTTGTCGCCGAAGATCGGCTTGGGCATGAAGGTGACCGTCCGACCGGCCGTACGCGCCACGTTCTTGATGATGTACTTGAACGTCATCAGGTTGTCGGCGGTCCGCAGCAGGCTGTCGAACCTGAAGTCGATCTCAGCCTGACCGGCGGTACCGACCTCGTGGTGGTGCATCTCGACCTTGATGTCGGCGGCCAGAAGCTGCTTGACCATCTCCGAGCGCAGGTCGGCGAAGTGATCAGTGGGGGAGACCGGGAAGTAGCCGCCCTTGTACCGCGGCTTGTAGCCGAGGTTGCCGCCGTCCTCGGGCCGGCCGGTGTTCCAGGCCGCC
>DATFRM010000446.1:0-5650 GCA_035263265.1 Actinomycetes bacterium | reverse complement strand
CCGGCCGGACGCCGCTCGGACGAGGTGACCGAAACCGAGACGGAGCCCGTGTCATGAACCCGGCCAACTACGTATACCTGTCCGCGCTGCTGTTCACCATCGGGGCCGCCGGCGTACTGCTGCGCCGCAACGCGATCGTCGTGTTCATGTCGATCGAGCTGATGCTCAACGCGACCAACCTGGCATTCGTCGCGTTCGCCCGCATCCATGGCACCGTCGATGGTCAAATCGCGGCGTTCTTCGTGATGGTGGTGGCCGCTGCCGAGGTGGTGGTCGGGCTGTCGATCATCGTCATGATCTTCCGTACCCGCCGGTCGGCCTCGGTCGACGACGCCAACCTACTGAAGTACTGAAGGGCGGCCCGATGGAGTCTTTGGTGCCGGCCGCCGCGACCGGAGCGGTCCAGCTCAGCGGTTGGCTGCTGATCGCGCTGCCATTATTCGGCGCGACCGTGCTGCTGCTTGGTGGCCGGCGCACCGACCGGTGGGGGCACTGGCTCGGCGTTGCGATGGCGCTGGCCAGCTTCGTCTGCGCGGTCATCGTTTTCGCGACGATGCTGGGCTGGCCGGCCGACGGCCGGGCCCGAACCGTGCACCTGTTCGACTGGATCCAGGTCGGTTCGCTCCAGGTCCAGGCCAGCCTGCTGCTGGACCAGCTCTCGGTGAGCTTTGCGCTGCTCATCACCGGTGTCGGATCACTGATCCACATCTACTCCGTCGGCTACATGGCTCACGACCCGCAGCGGCGGCGATTCTTCTCCTACCTGAACCTGTTCCTGGCCGCGATGTTGCTGCTGGTTTTGGCCGACAACTTCCTGGTCCTGTACGTCGGGTGGGAGGGCGTCGGCCTGGCGTCCTACCTGCTGATCGGGTTCTGGCACTACAAGCCGACCGCAGCCGCGGCGGCGAAGAAGGCGTTCGTGGTGAACCGGGTCGGTGACTTCGGCCTGATGATCGCGATCTTCCTGATGTTCAAGACGTTCGGCGCGATCGACTTCGCCACCGTGTTCGGCTCGGCCGATGCGGCCAGCCGGGGCACCCTAACCGCGATCGGGCTGCTGCTCCTGCTCGGCGCGTGCGGCAAGTCCGCGCAGGTGCCGCTGCAGTCCTGGTTGCTGGACGCGATGGAGGGCCCGACCCCGGTGTCCGCGCTGATCCATGCGGCGACCATGGTGACCGCCGGGGTCTACCTCATCGTGCGGTCCAACCCGATCTTCAACCTGTCCGCGGACGCCCGGACCGCGGTTGTGGCCGTCGGCGCTGTCACCCTGCTGTTCGGCGCGATCATCGGTTGCGCCAAGGACGACATCAAGAAGGCGCTGGCCGCCTCCACGATGAGCCAGATCGGCTACATGGTGCTGGCCGCCGGGCTCGGTGCGGCCGGGTACGCGCTGGCAATCATGCACCTGCTCACCCACGGCTTCTTCAAGGCGGGGCTGTTCCTCGGCGCCGGGTCCGTCATGCACGGCATGAACGACGAGGTGGACATGCGCCGCTACGGTGGCCTGGCCAGGGTGATGCCGATTACCGCGATCACATTCGGGCTCGGCTATCTGGCCATAATCGGCGTGCCGCCACTGTCCGGCTTTTTCTCGAAGGACTCCATCGTCGAGGCGGCCTTCAACACCGGTGGGACGCGCGGCTGGATCCTCGGCGGTGCCGCGCTGCTCGGTGCCGGCATCACCGCGTTCTACATGTCCCGGGTCATGCTCATGACCTTCTTCGGCGAGCGGCGCTGGGCTGCGGATGCACATCCGCACGAGTCGCCGCGCTCGATGACCGGGCCGATGGTGCTGCTCGCGATCGGCTCGATCGGCGCCGGCGCGTTCCTGGCGCTGGGCGACCGGTTCGTCAACTGGCTGGCTCCGGTGGTCGGCGAGCCGCCGGTCGAGGAGGAAGTACTGAGCCCGGTCGCGAGCACCGCGCTGCTCATGGTCGTGATCGCCATAGGGCTGCTGCTGGCCTACCTGCAGTACGGCCGCCGGCCGGTGCCGCGGACCGCCCCGGCACCGGCCTCGCTGGCGACTCGCGCGGCCCGCCGAGACCTGTACGGAGACGCGTTCAACGAGGCGATGTTCATGCGCCCCGGCCAGTACCTGACCCGGCTGCTGGTCTTCCTCGACAACCGCGGGGTGGACGGCCTGGTCAACGGGCTGGCCGCGCTGATCGGCGGCTCGTCAGGCCGGCTGCGCCGGTTGCAAACCGGCTTCGTGCGAACGTACGCCCTGTCGATGTTCGGCGGCGCGGCCCTGGTGGTCGTGGCCCTGCTCCTGGTGAGGCTGTAATGGGCGCCCGCATCCACCAAGACCTAGGAGCCACGACGTCATGAGCGGCGACTTTCCCTGGCTCACCGTCATCGGTGCGGTCCCACTCGTCGGCGCCGTCCTGGTCATGCTCGTCCCGCGGAGCCGTCCGCGGTTGGCCAAACAACTCGCGCTGCTGGTCTCAGTCGTCACCGCCGGGCTGGCGATCGCGATGGCGACCCAGTACGACACCGGCGCCGCCGGCTACCAGTTCGTCGAGAAGCACGAGTGGATTCCCGCGTTCGGGGTCAGCTACGCGCTCGGCGTGGACGGGATCGCGCTGGTGCTCATCGCGCTGGCGGTGATCCTGGTGCCAATCGTGATCCTTGCGTCCTGGCACGACGCCGACCCGGTCGTGATCGCCGCCTCCGCCGACGGAGACCTGCCGCCGAAGCGCCCGGTGCGCACGTTCTTCGCGCTGATCCTGGTGCTCGAAACAATGATGATCGGGGTCTTCGCGGCCATCGACGTCTTCCTGTTCTATGTCTTCTTCGAAGCGATGCTGATCCCGATGTACTTCCTGATCGGCAGCTTCGGCGGCGTGCGGCGCTCCTACGCGGCGGTGAAGTTCCTGCTCTACAGCCTGTTCGGCGGACTGCTCATGCTGGCGGCCGTGATCGGGCTCTTCGTAGTGGCCAAAGACCAGCTCGGCACCGGAACGTTTGACTTCAGCACTCTCACCGGGGCAATTCAGAACGGCCAGCTGGAGATCGATCCGGTCATCGAGAAGCTGCTGTTCGCCGGCTTCTTCATCGCGTTCGCGATCAAGGCACCGCTGGTGCCGTTCCACACCTGGCTGCCGGATGCTGCCGCTGAGGCGACTCCGGGCAGCGCCGTGCTGATGGTCGGCGTGCTGGACAAGGTCGGCACGTTCGGCATGCTGCGGTACTGCCTGCTGCTGTTCCCGGCCGCGTCGAGATACTTCACACCGCTGGTCATCGTGCTGGCGGTGGTCGGGATCCTGTACGGCGCGCTGCTCGCGATCGGCCAGACCGACATCAAGCGGCTGATCGCCTACACCTCGATCAGCCACTTCGGTTTCATCGCGCTCGGCGTGTTCGCGTTCACTACCCAGGCACAGTCCGGCTCGACCCTCTACATGGTCAACCACGGCTTCTCCACCGCCGCGCTGTTCCTCATTGCCGGGTTCCTCATATCTCGTGGCGGTTCCCGGCTCATCGCCGACTACGGCGGAGTCCAGTCGGTCGCGCCGGTGCTGGCCGGCACGTTCCTGATCGCCGGGCTGTCCACGCTGTCGCTGCCCGGACTGTCCCCGTTCGTATCCGAGTTCCTGGTGCTGGTCGGCACCTTCACCCGCTACCAGGTGGCGGCGGTGCTGGCCGCGCTCGGCATGATCCTGGCCGCGGTCTATGTGCTGTGGCTGTACCAGCGCGCGATGAACGGGCCGGTGGCCGGCCGGGCGCACGGGCTCGGTGATCTGAACCGGCGGGAAATGTGGGCGGTTGTGCCGTTGCTGGCGGTGATCGTTGCGCTTGGCGTCTACCCGCAGCCGGTGTTGGACGTGATCAATCCGGCGGTGTCCGGCACGCTCGAGCACGTTGGGGTGACTGACCCACAGCCCACCGTGAGCACTTCGACTCAGCCGCAGGGGGTGCAGCCGTGACCTCGCTGCCGACGCTCGCGATGCAGAACCAGATCAACGCGCCGTCCTTCGAGTACGCGCAACTGGCCCCGATGCTCATCGTCTTCGGCGCGGCGATCGTCGGCGTGCTGATCGAGGCGTTCCTGCCCAGGCCGGCGCGGCGCATCCCCCAGCTGGTGGTCGCGATCGCCGGGTTGGTGGTCGCGCTGCTGTGGATCGTCGGCGTGCCCGGGGTCTCTGATGGGCTACGCGGGACCAGGCACGTCGCGGCGGTCGGCGCCATCGGGATCGACGGGCCGGGGCTGTTCCTGCAGGGGCTGATCCTGGCGCTGTCCCTGGTCGCGGTGCTGCTCGCCGCCGAGCGCGGGGCGGACGGCGAAGAGCCCTTCGTAGCGCAGGCCTCGGCGGTGCCCGGCTCCGCAGCCGAGCGGGCCGCGACCCGGGCCGGGATCACCCAGACCGAAGTGCTCCCGCTGATGATGTTCGCGGTCGGCGGGATGATGATGTTCGTCGTCGCCAACGACCTGATCACGATGTTCGTGGGCCTCGAGGTGCTCTCGCTGCCGCTCTACCTGCTCTGCGCGCTGGCCCGCCGCCGGCGGCTGCTCTCCCAGGAGGCGGCGCTGAAGTACTTCCTGCTCGGCGGGTTCTCCTCGGCGTTCTTCGTGTACGGGATCGCGCTGCTCTACGGCTACGCCGGGACGGTACGGCTGTCCGGGATCGCCGATGCGGTGTCCGGACATTGCGACGCGAGCGCGATCGGCGGCCAGTGCGAAACCGTGCTCGCCGCCGGCCGGACCGACGCATTGCTTCTGATCGGGATGGGGCTGCTCGGGGTCGGCCTGCTCTTCAAGATCGGAGCGGTGCCGTTCCACGTCTGGAAGCCGGACGTCTACCAGGGCGCGCCCACTCCGATCACCGGTTTCATGGCCGCGGCGGTCATGGTGGCCGCGTTCGGTGCGCTGGTACGGGTGTTCTACGTCGCGTTCTTCGACATGCGCTGGGACTGGCGACCGGCGATGTGGGCGGTCGCGATCGTGACCATGCTGATCGGCAGCATCGTGGCCATCACCCAGACCGACATGAAGCGGATGCTCGCGTACTCCTCGATCGCGCATGCCGGCTTCATCCTGACCGGCCTGGTGGCGACCAGCGCGGCCGGGCTGTCCGCCACGCTGTTCTACCTGGCCGCGTACGGGTTCGTCACGCTCGGCGCCTTCGCTGTGATCACACTGGTCCGCGATGCCGGCGGGGAGGCGACGCACCTGTCCCGGTGGGCCGGGCTCGGCAAGCGCTCGCCGGTGGTGGCCGGAGTCTTCGCGCTGTTCCTGCTGGCGTTCGCCGGTATCCCGCTGACCAGCGGGTTTACCGCCAAATACAGCGTGTTCCTGGCCGCGATGGACGGTGGTGCCACGCCGCTGGTCATCATCGGGTTGATATCGAGCGCAATTGCCGCGTTCTTCTACGTCCGGGTGATCGTGCTGATGTTTTTCTCCGATCCGCCGTTGACCGCCCCGACCGTCGCTTTCCCCAGTGTGCTGACCGTGGTTGCGGTGACCGTCGGGCTGGCCGTTACCGTGTTTCTCGGCGTGTACCCACAGCCGGTCCTTGATCTGGCCAACGGGATCGGGCCCTTCGTCCGGTAGCGCCGTCGACTCGGCATCGGCAGAAAGGCCAGCGTCATGAGCAGTCCGTTCGATGTCAGCTCGGTCGACCCGGTCTTGGAAGCTGACATGCGGGTGGGG
>DATFRM010000445.1:0-9788 GCA_035263265.1 Actinomycetes bacterium | reverse complement strand
GCACGGTGGGTGCGAAGTTCAGGATGCTGGTTACCCCGCAGGCCACCAGCCGGTCGCAGACGGCCTGGGCGCCGGCTGCCGGGGTGGCGATCACCGCGATGTTCACCCGCTCCACGGCCAGCACCTGCTCCAGGTCGTCGATATGGCGAACCGACCGGCCGCCGATGTCCTCGCCGACTCGGTTGACGTCCGCGTCAAGCAGCGCCACCACCCGGAACCCGCGAGAGGCGAACCCACCGTAGTTGGCCAGCGCGTGCCCTAGATTGCCCACGCCGATGATCGCTACCGCCCAGTCCTGGGTCAGGCCGAGTTCCCGGGAGATCTGGTAGATCAGGTACTCGACCTCGTAGCCGACGCCGCGGGTTCCGTACGAACCGAGGTAGGACAGGTCCTTGCGCAGCTTGGCCGAGTTGACTCCGGCGGCCGCCGCCAGCTCCTCGGACGAGATGGTCCGGGTTCCCCGGTCGGCCAGCCCGGTCAGCGCCCGGAGGTACACCGGCAGCCGGGCCACCGTGGCATCCGGGATCCCTCGGACGGTGCGGTTGGTGCGAACTGCGGACACGAGACTCCTGTAGAACCTGGAACGCGTCGTATGCAGCCTAGGGGTTTGTGAACACGCGCACAAAGTCGGCGGATTCCGTCAAGATCCGCTACCCAGCGGCCCGAGCCCGAGCTTCATGATCAGGGACGCGGCGCGCCGGCTGACGGACCGAACGGTCTCGGTCGGAGTGCGCCGGTTCAGGTCTTCGCCGATGGCGCCAGGGCCCGTCGTAGGCGATCTTCGGACACGTACCAGATGTCGTGCTGCTCGCCGTCTACCAAGGTGACCGGGATCTCGTCGTGGTACCGCTCGAACAGTGCCTCGTCAGTGGTGATGTCCACCTCGGTCCAATCCACGCCGAGGTCCGCGCACACGCGGACGATCACCTCACGGGCGTCGTCGCAAAGATGGCAGCCGGCCTTCCCGAGCAGGGTTACCCGGGCGGCGGGCGCATCCAGGCTCATGCCGTCTCCTCGCCCACCGGCTCGCCCGAGGCGGCGGCGCGGAGCCGACCCTTGTCGACCTTCCCGATCACCAAGTGCGGAAGCTCGGGCGCGATCACCACGATGGTCGGCCGCTTGAACCTGGCCAGGCGGGGCTGGCAGTGCGCGATCACTTGCTCGGTGGTGAGCATGGCGCCGGGTCGGGCCATCACGAACGCCTTCACCGCCTCCCCGGTGATCGGGTGCGGCACCGCGACCACGGCCGCCTCCGCAATGTCCGGATGAGTCAGTAGCGCGTCCTCTACCTCCCGCGGGTACACGTTGAACCCGCTGACCAGAATGAGCTCCTTGCGCCGGTCGACGAGGAACAGGTCGCCGTCCTCGTCGGCGTACGCCACGTCGCCGGTAGACCACCAGCCGTCCGGGCCCGGTCCACCGGAACCGTCCGGCCAGTAGCCGGAGAACAGGTTCGCGCCACGCACCTGAATCTCACCCGGGTCGCCCTCGGCAACCTGCTCCCCCGTCTCGTCCACGAGGCGCAGCGCTACTCCGGGTACCGGCTGGCCGATCGATCCGGGCTTGACCCGGGCGGAGGCGAGCGTGCTGGTAGCGGCCGGGGCGGTCTCGGTCAGGCCGTATCCCTCGTACACGGTCAGCCCGGTTGCCGTCTGCACCTGCTCGAGCACGGCCGGGGGCAGCGGCGCCGAGCCGGAGATCAACAACCGGACCGTGGCCAGAGCGTGCTTGAGGTCCGACCGGGTGGCCCAGGCGGCGTACATCGCGGGCGCGCCCGGCACTGTGGTAACGCCTTGCTGCTCGATCAGCGCCAGGGCCGGGGCCGGATCGAAACGCTCGGCCAGGACCCCGGCCGCACCGGTGGCCGCCAGCGGTCCGAGCACGCCGTTGAGCGCGTACAGATGGAACAGCGGCAGCATCAGCAGCACGACGTCGTCTGGCTCGACCGGCGCCGGGTCCAGTGCGAGCGTGGCCTCGATGCTGGCCAGCAGTGCTCGGTGCGACAGCATCGCGCCCTTCGGCGCGCCCGACGTGCCGGAGGTGTAGGCCAGAACGGCCAGCGCCTCGGACTGGACGTCGGCGCTCTCAGGTCCCTGGCCGGTCTCGGATCTCTGGCCCATCCCGGGCGCCTGGCCGGTCTCAGGCCCCTGGCCGGCCAGAGACCCTTGGCGAGCTTGTGGTGCCTTCTCCAGGTCCAGCCACTCGTCCGAGCCGACCTCGACCACCTCGGGGCCAGCGCCGCCGAGCGCCTGAGCTGCCGCTCGCGCGGTTTCGGCGGCCGTTGCCTCGGCCAGCACCAGTTCGGCCCGGCTGTCCGCGAGCACCCGACGGATCTCCGGCTCGGTATAACCGTTGTTGACCGGCACCGCCACCAAACCGGCACGCAATACGGCGAAGTACGCAGTAACGAACTCGACTGAATTGCCGAACACGAGCGCGACCCGGGCGCCGCGCGGTACCCGAACACACAGGCCGGCCACCATCGCGTCCACGGCCGCGTCCAAGTCTGTCCACGTCAGCTCACGACCGAGCGCCGGCACGACCAGCGCGCGCCGGTCGCCGTGCTCCCGTGCGGCCTGCCGCAGCAGCTCGGCGACGTTCCCCACCACGTCGTGGAGTCTCGCACAGCTCTCGTTCACCCGTCCTGGCTACCCTGGTCGCCATGCCTCGAAGCGCGGCATTTTTCGACCTGGACAACACGCTCATGAAGGGTTCCTCGCTCTTTCATGTGGCGCGCGGTCTGTACGCCCGGAAGGTGATCACGAACCGGGACCTGGCGAAGTTCGCGTGGCGGCAGGCACACTTCCGGCTCGGCGGGCGGGAGCGGGCCGGGCACATCCACCGGACCCGGCAGGAGATGTTGTCCGGGATCGAGGGCCAGGACGCCGCACAGTTCAAGCAAGTCCTCGCCGAACTGGTCGATCACTACCTGCTGCCCCGGGTCTGGCCGGGCACCCAGGAGATCGCCGAAGCACATATCGCGGCCGGCCAGGAGGTCTGGCTGGTCACCGCGAGCCCGGTCGAGGTCGCGACCGCGCTCGCCGAGCAACTTGGCTTCACCGGCGCGCTGGGTACCGTCGCCGAGGTGACCGCCGGTACCTACACGGGTCGGCTGACCGGGGATCTGCTGCATGGCCAGGCCAAGGCCGATGCCGTTCGCCGGCTGGCCAGTGAGCGCGACCTCGATCTCGCGTCGTCCTCCGCGTACAGCGACTCGGCGAACGACATCCCGATGCTGGCGCTGGTCGGCCATCCGTACGCGGTCAACCCGGATGCCAGGCTCCGCGAACATGCCAAACAGCAGCAGTGGCCGGTGCACGACTACCGCACCGGCCGGAAGGCGGCGGCGGTCGGCATCCCCGCGGCGGTGGCCGGGACCGCGGCGCTGGCCGTCGTGCTGGCCGCGCTCGGCGCTCGGCGGCGGCGCCGGAGCGCCTCCGGGCCGCCCGGCGGCACCTAGGCGGGCTCTATTGGCCGGCCAACCTGGCCTAGCTACCGAACGCCCCGCCGCGCTTGACCAGCAGCCGGTACAGCATGTGCTGGATCGTCTCGCGCACCTGGTTCGTCAGCTCGAACACGACCATCGGATCGTCGACCTGGTCGGCGTACTCCTCGGTGGGGATGGGCGGCCCGAAGTCGATCATCCACTTGGACGGCAGCGGTATCGCGCCCAGCGGACCCAGCCACGGGAATGTCGGTGTTACCGGCACGTACGGCAGGCCCAGCGCCTTCGCCACCGGAGGGACATCGCCGATGAGCGGGTAGATCTCCTCCGAGCCGACGATCGCAACTGGGACGATCGGTGCGCCGTGTCGCAGCGCAGCCGCTACGAAGCCGCCGCGGCCGAAACGCTGCAACTGGTAGCGCTGGCTGAACTGTTTGCCGATCCCCTTGAAGCCCTCTGGCCAGACCCCGACCAGCTCACCGGCGCCGAGCAGCCGGTCGACATCCTCGTTGCAGGCCAGCGTGTGGCCGGCTTTGCGGGCCAGATGTGCGGTCACCGGCAGCTTGAACACGAGGTCGGCGGCGAGCAGTCGCAGGTGCCGGCGAGCCGGATGGTGATCGTAGATAGCCAGCTGCGTCATCAGTGAGTCGACCGGAATGGTTCCGGCATGGTTGGCCACGACCAGCCCGGCGCCAGCGTCGGGCACATGGTGCATGCCCGAAACCTCGACTCGGAAGTACTTCTCGTATAGCGGTCGCAGTAGCGGGATCAGCACCGACTCGGTCAGATCGGGGTCGAACCCGAACTCGTCGATCTCGTACTCGCCGGCGATCCGGCGGCGAACGAACGCCAGGGCCCCGGCCAGGCGGCGGTCCCACTTCTCCGGGAGCTGGAGGTCCCAAGAAGTCGGCTCAGCCATCGTGCTCACCGCCCATCGTGGCCAGCGCCTCAGCCGTCGAGTACCGCGGCCGGAAGCCGAGATCAGTCTGCATCCGGGTGGTGTCGGCGACCCGGCCGTAGGTCAGCTCGCTGATCGGCGGCAGTTCGCCGCCCTTCCCGACCAGAGCGCGCACGTACGGCAGCATCGGCGCCGGCACCGGGAGCGCGAGCCGGCCGAGCCGGCGGATCGCCTGGGACAGGTAGACCGCACCCTCGCCGGCAACGTTGTACACGATCGGGCGGCCAGGCTGGGTCCGGCCGGCGCGTACGGTCCCACTCAGAACCGGAGCGCCGACCACCGCGGGCGGCGCACCGCCCGGCGGCGCCTCGGTGGTGGCACCGGCCAGATCGGATCCGACCGTGCGGGTGGGTGAGGTCCGGGCGGCCGTGCGGGACGCCAGGACCGCCGTGACAAGCACTTCGACCGCGTCATCGACGTGCAGGAACTGCAGTCGCGGGTCGAAGCCGAACACGGTCGGCACGACTCGCAGCCGCAAATGCCTGGTCAGCGCGGTATCCGCGGTCGGCCCCGCCAGATGCGCCAGTCTCAGGATCGTCGTGCTCACATCCGGTCGGCGGCGAGCGAAGCCGCGCACGTACGACTCCATCTCGAAGATGTCTCTGGACCGGCCGCCCGGTGGGCTGGCTGGGGTCATGTCCTCGGTGAACAGCGCCGGATCGTGCGCGGTCGCCCCGTACACGGTGGTGGAGGACTGCAGGATGAACCGGCGCACCGAAGCCGCTCGCTGGCACGCGGCTAGGAGTTGCATGGTGCCGATCAGCGCGATCTCCCGGCCAGAGGCGCCGCGTCCCGGGCCGGACGGTGGCTGCAGAGTGCCCAGATGGACGACGGTCTCGATTTCGGTGGCCTCGACCACTTTCGCGATCATCGGACTGCGGATGTCGGCACGCACGAACTCCACCGGGCCGAGATCATCCGCTGGCGAGGTGAGATCGACTCCGATCACCCGGTCGACTTCGGGCGCAGCCTGCAGCCGGCGGGCCAGTTCCGTTCCCGGGAGGCGCGAGACACCCGTCACCAGAACCGTGCGGCTCATCGAGCGTCCCGCGAAGGCGTCACTTCTTGTTTCGGCGCTGCACGCGAGTGCGCTTGAGCAGCTTGCGGTGCTTCTTCTTCGCCATGCGCTTGCGGCGCTTCTTGATGACTGAGCCCACGGAGTACCCTCGCAAAATCACACATCAGGATCATGGTCGCGCGCAGATCCGCGCGCGGGACCGCACTAGGGTACCGGTGAGCCCCGCATCGTGGGGAAACGCCTCGAAGATGAGCTGGTCGGAGCACGCCGGGGTGCGGGCCGGCTAGCCGGCCGCCTCGACGTAGGCGTCACGCAGGTAGTTGTGTACGGCCTGCTCGGGAACCCGGAACGACCGGCCGACCCGCACCGCAGGTAGCTCGCCGGAGTGCACGAGCCGGTACACGGTCATCTTGGAGACCCGCATCACTGCGGCGACTTCGGCGACCGTGAGAAAACGAACCTCTGGCAGGGGTCGATCATCCGGGCTCATTCCGCACCCACCTTCGAGCGGGCAGCGCCGGGGAGTACCGGCGCTCTGCCGGGCGGACTGCCTAGCCGTGGGGCCAGGGACCGCCTGGCCTCAGAGTAGTGGCGGGTGTGTCCGGTGGGGAAGGGGTGATTTGTCGGGCCTACCGTTGCTGGTCAGCACACCCGACAGGCATGACAAACCGGTGCAAATGATGTGCCCTCGAGTCACTCGGAGCGCAGCGCGACCACCGGGTCCATCCGCCCGGCGCGGCGGGCCGGCACCACTCCGAAGAACACTCCAACGGCGGCGGATACCCCGGCGGCCAGCACCGGTGACCACCAGGTCACCACGGCGGGCACCGGTGAGTACGCCTCCAGCGTGATCGCCCCAGCCACCCCGAGCGCGATCCCGATCAGACCGCCGAGAGTGGTCAGCAGCACCGCCTCGGTCAGGAACTGGGACAAAATGTCGCGCTGCCGGGCGCCGAGCGCCTTACGCAGTCCGATCTCGCGGGTTCGCTCGCGCACCGAGACCAGCATGATGTTGGACACGCCCACCCCGCCGACCAGCAGCGAGATCGCCGCGATCGCGGCCAGGACCAGGGTGAGCAGCCCGAGGATGCGCCCGATCGTGCCGAGAATCTGGGTCTGCGTAACGGCGGAGAACTCCTCGCCCGGATAGCGTCGCTCGAGCGCCTGGACCAGCTTGGGCTGCAGGTCGTCGACCGCGCCCGGGGAGTTGGCTTTGACCGCCAGGGCATCGATCCGGGATACCCCGACCAGCCGCTGCTGGGCGGTGACCGGAATGTGGACCTCCTCGTCCCGGCTCACTCCGAACGTGGAGCCGACCTCCTCGTACACGCCGACGATGCGGAATCTCACGTCGGCGATGGTGATCTGCCGCCCGATCGGGTCGAGGTCGCCGAACAGCCGGCCTGCGACGGTGGCGCCGAGCACGGCCACCCGGCGCCGAGTGTCCACGTCGGTGGCGGACAGGTAGCGACCCCTGGCCAGCGGCCGGTTGACCACCTCGGGCAGGTTCTCGTTGGTGCCCACCACGTTCACGAACTCCTCGTTCGCGCCGACCCGCGCGAACTCTCCAGAGGTCAGCGTCACGATCACCCGCCGTGGATCGCCGACTACCCGGCCCAGCAACGCCGCGTCGGACAGCTGCAGCCGGCTCACCGTCGGCGCGGCGCCGAACTGAAACCGCCCCGGGACCACCAGGATCAGGTTCGAGCCGAGCCCCTCGACCTGGCTCTCCACCTCCTGCTTGGCGCCGCTGCCGATGGCTACCAGCGCGATGACCGCGGCGACGCCGACGATCACCCCGACCATGGTGAGCGCACTGCGCAGCCGGTTCGCGCGCAAGGCATCCAGCGCGACCCGTAGCGCCTCGGCCGCTCTCATCGGTCCGGCTCCGGCCCTTGATTGCCGTCCTCAGCGTCGCCAGGCAGCCGAGGTCGCACCCGGGCCCGATTCGGCTCATCCGAAGCGATCAGGCCGTCCCTGACCCGGATGATCCGGCGCGCGTGCGCGGCGATGTCGGGCTCGTGTGTCACCAGCACGATCGCGACCTGCTGCTCGCTGTTGAGCCGGTCTAGGATCGCCATCACCTCGGCGCCGTTGCGGGTGTCGAGGTTCCCGGTCGGCTCATCCGCGAGCAGCAACCGCGGCCCGCCGACCAAGGCGCGGGCGATCGCCACCCGCTGCTGCTCGCCGCCGGACAGCTCGGACGGCCGGTGGCTCAGCCGGTGGCCCAGCCCGACCGACTCCAGCGCCGCCACCGCGTCCCGGCGGCGCTCGGCGCCGCGCAGTCCGCGGTAGACCAGCGGCAGTGCGACGTTGTCCACCGCGGTGGTCCGCGCCAGCAGTTGGAAGGACTGGAACACAAAGCCGATCGTCCGGTTCCGGAGCCGGGCCAGTTCGTTGCCGGCCATCGCCGCGATATCTCGCCCGCCGACCCGCAGAGCGCCTGCCGTGGGCCGGTCCAGGCAGCCGAGCAGGTGCATGAGTGTGGACTTGCCCGATCCGGACGGACCGACGATGGCCACGTACTCGCCAGGATCGACCCGCATCGATACTCCGCGCAGCGCCTCCACCGCGACTCCGTCACCGCGGTACACCCGGGTCACGCCGATCGCCTCGACCGCAGGCGCCGGCGCGGCCGATCCGGGCGGCTCGGTCATGAGACCTTCTTGCCTTCGCTGACTTGGTCCGCGCCGGCCACCACGATCTCGTCGCCGAGCTCGAGGCCGGACAGCACCTGGACGACATCCTCGCCCTGCGCGCCGAGCGTGACCGTCCGGCGCGTTGCGCGCCCGTCCTGCACCAGCCAAACGGTGTCCTGCAGCCCGTCCCGGACGATGGCCGCGGCCGGCACCGACATCGCCTCGGTTGCGGTCTTGACCCGCAGGTCGGCGACCGCGCTCATGCCGGGCCGTGGCTTGGGCGCGGCGTGCCCATCCGGCAATGTGCCGGACCCCAGCCCTAGCCGCACCACGTAAGACACGCCGCCCTGGGTGGATGTGGTCGGCGCCAGCGAGACGCTGTCGACGACGGCCGAGTACAGGCCGCCAGGCACCGCATCCAGCTCGACGTTCGCCTCGACGCCGGGCTTCACCAGCAACACGTCGGTCTCGTCCACCTCGGCCGCCAGCGACAGCTCCGACACGTCGATGATCGAGACGAGTGAGCTGCCGGTGCTGACCGGCATGCCTTCGTAGGTCGTCGTATCGACCGCGCCGGTGACCGCATCGCTGGTCCCGGCCGAGCCGCCGCTCCCGCCCGAACCGGAGCCGACCAGGTCAGCCGCTTCCGGAGGCAGCTGGCTGAGCAACCCGGACAGGTCACCGGTGGGCTGGGCACCGGCCGGGGCGAGGCTGACCGTGCCGGCGATCGGGGCCCGAACCGTCAGCGCGGCCACCTGCCGCCGGGCCAGGTCGAGTGCGGCCCTGGCTTGGATGCGCTGCGCGGCCGTCAGCGAGCCGAGCGCCCGGGACAGGCTTCCCAGACCCGCGTTGAACTGGTCGACGGCTTGCCTGGCGTCCGCGGTGACTGCCGCGTAGGCCTGCTCGGACTGCTCGATCTGGGCCAGGAACGCATTCCTGAGCTGCGGGTCGCCGATCTGCTCGGCGGCGGCGGTGGCCTGGTCGAACGCGTCCTGGGCCGCCTGGTCGGTGACCGCCTGGGTGCGGGCGAAGTCGGCCGGCGGGATTCCTCCGGAACCGCTGGCCAGCGCCTGCTGGTAGGCGCTACGGGCCGCGGCCAGCTGCCGCCTTGCGTCCGGCGCGTCGACGGTGAGCAGGACCTGACCTCGCCGGACTCGCTGGCCGTTTCTGACCCGCACTTGGTCCACCGAACCGACGGCCGGAGCGGTCACCGTGGTGGCCGCCCGAGCGACCACGGTTGCCGGCGCCTCGACAACCTCGACGACGGTCCCTCGCGACACCGTGCCCAGCTTGATGTCGCCGTTGCCACCGCCCGTACAGCCGGCCAGCACCATGGCCATCACCAGCAGGAACGCAGCGACTCGTACCGCCCGGTAGCTCATCGCCACATCGTAGGTTCACCATCTGGCGCACTCAGCGGCCGGAGGTCCCGGCTACCTGGCGGCGGCGGTCCCCTCCAGGATCGCCTCCTCCATGCTGCGCGGACCGAGCATGTCGCCGGCCCGGGCGACCCCCGGCCGGCCTTCCAGTTCCGCCCACAAGCCGTCGTTGGGCACCCGGCCGGCCGCGAGTACCAGCGTGCGCAGCTCGGGCAGCTCGCCGGTCCGTCCGGAGAACACGTTGCGCAACACCAGCCGCCCATCGGCCGCGGCCAGCTCGGTACCGGCGAGCACGGTGACCCCGAGCCGGTCGAGCCTGCCCAGGTAGAGGTTGCGCTGGTACTGATGC
>DATFRM010000444.1:0-2684 GCA_035263265.1 Actinomycetes bacterium | reverse complement strand
ATCCGTAGGTTCCGGGCTCGAGCTCGGGACTCGCTGACGGCTGAACCTGACGGCAGAAGCGTCGGCGCACGCCATTCATCGCTGAGTCCAGCCGGACGCTCCGCGCCTGATCAGCCGACTGAGGGCATGCTCACGGCGATGAGCCGGACATCGTGAAAACCGCCAGTACCCAGAGGACAGCTAGAGATTCCGGTGTTTCTTGATCGCCGTGCCATTTGACGTGCCACTCAGCATCGCTGTCCCCGGTTAGCTACAGCGATCCACGGTCAGCCGCACATCTGCTCTGACCTGTACGGATGCCCTGAGCCGGCAACTTCCAAGCTGGTGGTGCCGGTTCGATCCCGGTCACACCGACGCCCTGACCTGCCGCCATCCACGCGGTCTGCGATGGACGGAGGTCCTGAGCGGTTCTTGTTTCGTCAAGCTTTCCCTCAGCATCCAGGCCAGCAATATCCGATTCATATGCGGACCCGTCAACCTATCCCGACGCCGTGCGGAATGCGCGCCGGTACGCGGAGGGTGACGTACGCAAGGCGACCGCGAAGTGATGGCGGTAGGTCACCGCGTTGTCGAACCCCACGGCGGTGGCCACTTCTTCGATCGGCGTACCGGTCGTCTCCAGCAACGGCAGGCTGGCCTGTATCCGTTGGTTGATCAGCCAGCGGATCGGGCTGGTGCCGTTGCACTGTTTGAAGTGGCGCAGGTAGGTGCGCGTGGACATGCGTGCGTGGCGGGCCAGCGACTCAACCGTGATGAGTTGGTCGAGGTTGGCCAGTGCCCAGGCCATGGTCCGGGTGATCCGCGCATCGTCGACGACAGAGGCCACCGGAGCTTCGATGAACTGGGCCTGGCCGCCGTCCCGGTGGGGTGAGATGACCAGCCTTCGCGCGACCGCGTTGGCGATGCTGGGTCCGAAGTCCGCGCGTACCAGGTGCACGCACAGGTCGAGCCCGGCGGCGCTGCCGGCACTGGTGAGCACGTCGCCGTCGTCGACATAGAGCACGTCGGGATCGACGTGTACGAGCGGGAAGCGTTGCTGGAGCAGGCTCGCGTACCGCCAGTGGGTGGCGGCGCGTCGACCGTCGAGCAGCCCGGCGGCGGCCAGCGCGAACGCGCCCGAGCAGATCGAGACCACCCGTCCGCCCCGGTCGTGCGCCTGACGAAGCGCCGCAACCAGCTCGTTCGAGCACTCGGCGTGCACGTCGCTGACCCCCGGCACGATCACGGTCTGCGCTGCGGCGAAGACGTCCAGCCCGTACCCTGTGGTCAACGCGGCTCCCCCGATGACCCGCACCGGGCCCGGGCGCTCCGCGCAGACCTTCAGGTCGTACCAGACCACGTCGAGTTCGGGCCGGGGCAGTCCGAAGACCTCGGTCACGATTCCCATCTCGAACGTGGACATGCCTTCGTATGCGAGCACGGCGACGGTGGGTCCGGCGGCACGGTCCAGCCGCAGAAGCGTCATGGCGGGATCTTAGCGAACATCGGCATATGCGCCACTGTTGGCGGGCGACCGGCCGGCTCAGGATTGCGGGCATGGCAGCTCTTCCTCACAACACCCCCGGGGGGCCCGCGGATACCGGGCTCGATCTGTTGCTGGCACGGTTCGACGCGGCATGGACGGCCGGTGACATCGACACGTTGATGAGCCTGGTGACCCGCGACTGTGTGTACTTCGCGTCGGTCGGACCGGAGCCCGGTACCACCTACCGGGGCTGGGACGAGGTGCGGCGCGGCTTCGCCGAGATGCTGGCCTACGACCGCGGCCGGGAACGCCGCGGCGGGCTGGCGTCTGTGTGTGGCGACCGGGCCATGGCGGAATGGTCCTTCACCGAGACCGGCGCGGACGGACGCGAGCGCGTGATCAGGGGCTGTGACGTATTCGAGTTCGCCGGCGGCAGGATCTGTAAGAAGGACGCCTTCCGCAAGGTGTTGGATGTTGTACCCCGGGCCGTAAACCAACGTTCGTGGGTGACCGCCATCCCGCATGCGGATCCGGTGCAAGCGGAGCGGCACTTCGCCGACAAGCTCGCACATGAGACGGATCCGGCCGACGTCTGGCAAGCCATCGAAAGCGGCACCACCGATTTCGTCCTCGTCGACTGCCGCCCGGCCGGCAACTACACCAAGGCGCACCTGCCCGGCGCGATCAGCCTGCCGCTGAGCGAGATAACCGCGGAGCGGATCAAGGACCTTCCGGACGTACCCGTGGTTACGTATTGCTGGGGTCCGTCGTGCAACGCGTCCACCAAGGGTGCCCACGCTCTGGCGGCTCTCGGCCGGCGCGCCAAGGAGATGATCGGCGGGTTGGAGTATTGGGTCCGCGAGGGCCACCCGACCGAAGGCAAGCGGCCGATAGTCCGCGGCCAGGAACGACCCTCCGACTGGGGCCTGGCCCTGTGATGCGAGAGCCGATCGTCATTCCCGACGCCACGACCGAGCCGGACGCGTACGTCGCCGCGTTGCTGGACACGCTCGGCGAGCGGGACCCGATCGAGGTCTACGCCGGCACACCGGAGGCCGCGAAGCGGCTGTGCGCACCGCTGGACGGCGCTGGATGGCTGGTTCCACTCGCCCCCGGGCAGCTGGCGAGCAGCATGCCGCCATCTTGTAATCGAGTGGCTGTACGTTCGAGTCCCGGTCGCTAGACACTTGCAGCCGATCAGCATCCGTCAACGAGTTCA
>DATFRM010000443.1:0-4255 GCA_035263265.1 Actinomycetes bacterium | reverse complement strand
GGCCGGGGGAGTCCATACGCCGTCCGGCGGGTAGACGTTGGTGCCGGGCGGCACGATCTCGTCGATCCGGTCGAGGGTGGCGTCGTCCAGGGCCAGCGAGGCGCCCTTGAGCATGCCATCCAGCTGCTCCATGGTCCGCGGGCCGATGATCACCGAGGTGATCGCGGGGTGCGCGACGGGGAACGCAACGGCGAGCTCGGGTAGCGACCGGCCGAGACCGTCGGCGAGCTCGACCAACTGCTCGACCGCGTCCAGCTTGGCCGCGTTCACGGGTAGCGACGGATCGAAGCGCTGGGGCGCGAGCGTCGGCCGGCCGCTGGACATGTCGACCGGTTGGCCCTTGCGGTACCGCCCGGACAGGAACCCCCACGCGAGCGGGGACCAGCTCAGCACGCCCATCCCCAGACGCTGGCAGACCGGCAGGACCGCCGCCTCGATCCCGCGAGCCAAGATCGAATAGGGCGGCTGCTCGGTCCGGAACCGCAGCAGGGCACGGCGTTCGGCCACGTCGGCGGCCTCCACGATCTGTTCGGCCGGGAATGTCGAACAGCCGAACGCGCGGATCTTTCCGGCTCGGACCAGATCGGTCAGCGCCGAGAGAGTTTCCTCGATATCGGTCGTGTGGTCGGGGCGGTGGACCTGGTAGAGGTCGATCCAGTCGGTCTGCAGGCGCTTGAGGCTCTGCTCGACCTCGTAGCGGATCCAGCGTCGCGAGTTGCCGCTGCGATTCGGGCCCTCGCCCATCGGGAAGTGCACCTTGGTCGCCAGCACGACATCGTCTCGGCGACCGCGCAGCGCCCTGCCGACGATCTCCTCCGACTCACCGGCGGAGTACATGTCGGCGGTGTCCACGAAGTTGATCCCCTGATCGACCGCAGCGTGGATGATCCGTACGCAATCGTCGTGATCGGGGTTCCCGACAGCGCCGAACATCATGGTCCCGAGGCAGTGCGCGCTGACCTCGATGCCGGTCCCGCCAAGGACGCGATAACGCATTTATCATGATCCTAACTAACCGCTCGTCGTGGAGCGTGCGGTCATTCGGTCCGCTGCCCAAAGTAATGGCTGGTCCACCAACCGTCCCGCTCGTCGACCGGCAAATTGACGGCAATTCCCGTCCCGCATGGGGCTTCCGAGGTGGGCGCGGCGGGCGACCCCGATGAATGGCTGACGAACCTGGCCAATGACCGCCACCGCGACAGGGGGGCGCGCGACGGCCAGGTGCTGCATAGCGCCCGGGCCGCGGCTAGTGGCGAGGTGGGTCGGCCAGTCGCTGACCACTGGCCGCCTGCCGGCTGGCCGCTCCCCTCGAGCTGGCTGGCCCTCGTCCGCCATGCCATACGGTGCCGGTGGCGCCGCATGTCCCGGACACCGGTCGAGCTGCGCGGGGTCCTCGTTGGTCGGCGTTGCTGGCCCCAGCCCTAGCGGGCGGGCCCGACCGCGCTGATGCACCACGGTGAGGTGCACTCCGATGGTCTGTCGGATGCTCAACCTCGTTGTGCCATCAGGCATGCGGGCCCTGGGGTAACGGCTTGACATCGAGTGAACACCCGCTCCTAAGGTGCCGCGCATGAGCAAGCGAGGAACGGCGTTCGTGATCGGTGCGACCGGCCAGGTCGGCACCGCGGCTGTTCAGGCGCTGGTCGAAGATGGATGGACGGTGCGGGCGGCGGCCAGGACCGGGCGGACCCATGACGGCATGCCGGACGGAATCGAGATCATAGAACTGGACCGCGACGACACCGCCGCGCTGGCGGTTGCCCTCGGCGACGGCGCCGATGTGGTTGTCGACTGCGTTGCCTATCGTGGCCGGCACGCACGACAGCTGCTCGGTCTGGCTGATCGGATCGGCTCGGCGGTGGTGATCTCAAGCGTCGCTGTCTATCAGGACGATCACGGCCGCCCGTTCGGCGCCCCTGACACGCGATACCCGATCCCCATCCCGGAGACCCAGGCCACGGTCGAGCCGGCCGACGACGACTATGCGACCGGCAAGGCTGCCCTCGAACAGCAACTGCGTGCCGCCGCGGACAGGCTTCCCGTCACCTTGCTACGCGCTGGGGCGGTCCACGGGCCACGGACGAAACACCCGCGAGAGTGGTATTTCGTCAAGCGGGCGCTGGACGGCCGGCCGGTGCGCGTCCTAGCCCATGGTGGCCGCAGCCGCTTTCACACCACCGCCACGGCCAACCTTGCCGAGCTGATCCGGCTGGCCGCGCGCAGACCCGGCACCCGGGTGCTGAACGCAGCCGACCCGGCTGCCCCGTCCACGGCGCAGATCAGCGCAGCCGTGGACCACGTGATGGGCGTATCCAGCGAGCTCGTCCTCATCGACGGCCCACCCCCGGCCGCCAACATCGGCGACAGTCCCTGGGACATCGCGCATCCGATCGTGCTGGACATGAGGGCCGCCGGCGGCGAACTCGACTACCGGCCGGTCACCAGCTACCCGCAATCGCTGCCCGCCACGGTCGGCTGGCTGATCGACACCGCGCGAGATCGGGACTGGCGTAAGGTGTTCCCCGACCTGGTCACCAAATACCGGCCGGACTACGACTTCTTCGCGTACGCCGCCGAGGACCGGTGGCTAGCCCGCCGTCGGACACAATGATTGTGGTGCGCCCGGCACGATCATGGCGTTGGGACGACGGACGCCCCGACGTAGCGATCTCGACGTATCTGGTCGCCCGCACGTTCAGCCAGCCGAATTCGTTGAGATTCCCAGCGTGACGAGCCCTCGATATCTCGCTGTGGAGTTCCATGGCTTCGGGTGCGTTGCGAGGGTGAGGTGCGGGTTGAGCCGACGGTCGCGACATGTCCTTGGTCGAGGGGTCAGGTTCGGCGGCGTGTTCTGCTATCCACACCAGTGACCTTGCCGCTACTCCCGCCCTTCCTCGCCCATCCGGTCTGAGCCGGTAGCGCGCACGTCCGACAGTCGGGACAGTCGGCGTAGGTGATCTTCACAGTTTGGTCAGCGTTGTGTGACTATGCCGGAACGAGTTCGCGGTGACCACCTCCCCGGAGTGTTTGACGACGGGGCCATGGCGCCGTTGGGAGATGTGTTTGCGGTCGGAGACCTGCCATTCGGGTTTCCGATGAGAACCGCGCTGGCGAGGAAGAGCAGAGCGTCGGGCTCGAGGAACACGCCGCTGCTCGCGGCCGGGCACCTGAGGGGAATGGTGAAGTTGCCGGTGTGCTGCCTTGCCTGGGAGTTGGCCACTGCACAGGCTGGTGGTGGTGCCGCTCCCTGCAGCGGCGCCGCCGCTGATTGCGGCTGATTCTCGGGGTGCTGGAGGGGCCTGTTCCTCCACGGGCTCCTCCAGCGGGTCCTCTTGAAGCAGCCGCCACCTCTTGGGGCAACCGCCTACCGGACACACCGGTCGTGGTGTAATAAGTACGTTCGTGGCTGACGAACCGGCCGCGGTTATCTCGCCCATCGGGTCGCCGAACGGGTCCGAGTCGCCGTCGTCCGACCTGCCACTACCGACCGGCACCGGCTCGCCGTTATCCCATCCACACTCTGAGCGTCTTGCCGGGCCCGGCTGGGTTCGTGTCGATGCAGCGTCGTTGAGGAGCCTCCCCTCAGCGAACAGCCGGAACTCGCGTCATCGCCGGGAGCTATCGCGCTCCTTCTGGATAGGCAAACCTGCAGCGCTCCTGATCCATACACTCCAGGGAACCCACTCGGAGTAGCCCGATCCACCGTTGAGGTGCCTGAGCTGTCCAGCACCGCCGACCTGGTAATCCTCAGCGCCGACCGTCCGGATTGGCGACGGCCCAGCGCATGTTGCTCGACTCGTGCGTCCAGATCGTGACGAGGTTGTCCCGAGTTCCGTGGAACTTCGGTGGCGGTCCGGTGAGCATCAGGCTGCGCTCACGGTCTGAGTGTTGCAGTCGGGTCCGACACTTTGGGCGGCGACGTGCTGCTCCAACGCGGTGCGGAGGGCGGGCAGGTGGAGGTGGCCGTTGACGCGGCGAACTGGCTGCTGGCCTCGACCATGCCGGCGGCGCATCAGCGCAGGGCCATCTGGCCGTCGCGCCAGCGCTTGACGAATCGCAGGCTTGCAGATCGCGTTCGCGCCAACACGCGGCGAGACTCCGGAACTTAGGAGTTGCCGCTCACCGACCGATGCTGACGTGGCCGATGGGCCTGCGTTCCGAAGCGACCCACGGTCGCGACCTGATCAGTCGACGGGTTACTGGTTGAAGAACGTCTTCAGTACACGGGCCATGAGTTCGGGGGCGACGACGTGTC
>DATFRM010000442.1:0-8592 GCA_035263265.1 Actinomycetes bacterium | reverse complement strand
CCAGGCCAACCGGATGCGGGCCAAGGCGACCAAGGCGGTGGCCGCGCAGAACATGGCCAAGCGCGCCGAGCGGATGCTGGCCGGGGCCGAACAGGTCCGGAAGACCGACAAGGTGGCCAAACTGCGATTCCCGGCACCGGCGCCATGCGGCAAGACGCCGCTCACCGCGACCGGGCTGTCCAAGTCGTACGGCTCTCTCGAGGTCTTCACCGACGTCGACCTGGCCATCGACCGCGGTTCCCGCGTTGTGGTACTCGGGCTCAACGGCGCAGGCAAGACAACCCTGTTGCGCCTACTGGCGGGACTCGAACCGCCGGACACCGGCATGGTGGTGCCCGGGCACGGTCTCCGGCTTGGCTACTACGCGCAGGAACACGAGACGCTCGACCTTGGCCGTACCGTGCTCGGCAACCTACTCGGCGCCGCACCGCAGCTGTCCGAGGCCGAGGCGCGGACCGTGTTGGGCTCGTTCCTGTTCAGCGGCGACGACGTGGACAAGCCGGCGCATGTCCTGTCCGGCGGCGAGAAGACCCGGCTAGCGCTCGCGACCCTGGTGGTCTCCAGCGCCAACGTGCTGCTACTGGACGAGCCGACGAACAACCTCGACCCGGCCAGCCGGGACCAGGTGCTGGCCGCGCTGCGTGGCTACCCGGGTGCGATCGTGCTCGTCACGCACGACGAGGGCGCGGTGGATGCGCTTGATCCGGAGCGGCTCATCCTGCTTCCGGACGGCGTCGAGGACCTCTGGAACGACGGTTACACGGATCTAGTAGCGCTTGCTTGACGGAACACAGGTTCAGATGTCCGCCCGGTTTGTCGGAAAAGTCATGATCTCGCGTGGACCTCCGGGCCGAGATCGTCGGTTTGACCTAACTCATATGGTTCAAAATGCTGGCCGATCTACCTGTGATGGTTGATCATGGGTGCTAGGCCAGGTATCCCGAGGAGGCACTGTGGCAGACCTGAAGAAGGGTAGTCGAGTCACCGGCAATACCCGAGACAAGCTCGCGTCGGACCTGAAGAAGAAGTACGAGGGCGGCGCCAGCATTCGTGCGCTGGCCGAGTCGACTGGGCGATCGTACGGGTTCGTGCACCGCATTCTCACCGAGTCCGGTGCCAGCCTGCGCGGTCGCGGCGGCGCGACCCGCGGTAAGGCCAAGAAGTAGGGGCTGACCAGCGACCTGAGCTGGCACGCCCGGCCGGTGCGGCACCGTGAGCAGCGCGATGAGCAGCACCGGCCGGGGTGTCGGCGAGCTAATGACCTCCCGCTAAGGTCGGGATGGCCGAAGCGTCATGGGGCGTGGCGCGGCACGGCCAAGATCTCGACCAGCAGTGAGGGCGACAGTGGACTTGCGGCTCTCGGCGGAGCACCGGGCGCTCCGGTCTGCGTTTCACGACTGGGCTGACGAGATCCTCCTGCCGCATGCGATACGCAACGACCGGGAGGAGCGGTTTCCCGCGGAAGCGCTGGACGCGCTGCGGGCCGCCGGGTATCTCGGGCTGACGATCCCGACCGAGTTCGGCGGTAGTGGTGCCGATCCGCTGTCCTACGTCCTGCTCATCGAGGAACTCGGCCGCGGCGATCCGAATGCCCGATCCATCGTTTCGGTGCATCTCGGCCTAGTCGCCGGAGCGATCACCCGGCACGGCACCCCCGAACAGCACAAGCAATGGCTGCCCAAAATGGCCTCCGGCGAGGTGCTCGGCTGCTTCGGGCTGACAGAGCCGGATTACGGATCGGATCCGGCCGGATTAACCGCTCGGGCCGAGCGGGAGCCCGGTGGCGGCTACCGGATCACCGGCCGCAAGGTGTTCATCACGAACGGGTCGATTGCGGGCGTGGCGCTGGTGATGGCGCGGACCGGCGGGCCGGGTGCGCGCGGAATCTCCGCGTTCCTGGTGGCGACCGACGCCCCGGGGTTCAGCGCCCGGCCGATCCACGGCAAGCTCGGGCTGCGGTCGTGCGACACCGCCGAACTTGTGCTCGACGCGGTGCCGGTCGGACCCGAGGCGCTGCTCGGCGCCGAGGGCGAGGGGCTGCGGATCGCGTTGCGCGCGCTGGACGACGGCCGGATGTCGATCGCCGCGTCCAGCGTGGGAATCGCCCAGGCGGCGCTGGACGCGATGGTCGGCTATGCGGGCGCGCGGACCCAGTTCGGCAAGCCGATCGCCGGACATCAGCTGGTCCAGGAGATGATCGCGGACACCGCGGTGGACGTGGACGCCGGACGGCTGCTGACCTGGCTGGTGGCCGACCTGGCCGAGCGAGGCGAGCCGTACACACTGGCCGCGTCGAAGGCGAAGCTGTTCGCCACCGAGGCCGCGATCCGGGCCGCGAACAACTGCGTGCAGGTGCACGGTGGCTATGGCTACATCGACGAGTACGTGGCCGGAAAGCTGCTGCGGGATGCCCGGGTCGCCACGCTCTACGAGGGCACGTCGCAGATCCAGAAGCTGCTCATCGGCCGCGCCTTGACGGGCATTTCCGCCTTTTAGGACAGAGCTCTCGCCAGGCCGTCTGACCCCCGGTCAGGCGGACGAACGCAGTCGCTGGCGGCCGGGTGCCGGCGCCTCGTCGCCGGCCACGAGCCGGTCGCTCGCCGGGTGCTCGACCAGCGCCAGTACCCGGTTGGCCATGAACCGGGCGGTCCGGACCGGAGTACCGGTCCTGGTCACTTCAGTGACCTCGATGACGCCCCGGCCGGTGGAGATCTCCACCCGCCGGCCGGCCCGAGTCGCGGTCAGCTCGTACGTTCTGACCTCGCCACCGGCGTCCACCACGATCTCGACGCGGTCACCTTTCATACTTCCAGCATGCCCCGGATATGGCGATTTACCAACGTCTGACCGGCCCAAATGCCAACCGCGGCATACCGTGCTGACAGGCAGTGTTGACGCCGGTGGGCCCGGAGACCGGCGCCCAGTGAAAGGTGAGCGAGGCGAGGTAATTGGCACATATGGCGGGCGGTTGGGCGATGATGCGGTCGTTCCGCCAGGACGAGTCCATCGCCGGGCACAAGCTCAAGCCCGGCACGGTCCGGCGGATCATGCGCTTCGCGGCGCCCTACTGGCGGCAGATCGGGATCTTCCTGCTGCTCGTGGTTGCCGACGCGGTCATGGTGATCGCGACGCCACTGCTGCTCCGGACCATCATCGACGACGGCGTGCTCAAGGGCGACCGCGGCGTGGTGACCACGTACGCGCTGCTGGTCGCGCTCGTCGCATTACTTGACGCGGCCCTGTCGCTGATCCAGCGGTGGTACTCGGCGCAGATCGGCGAGGGAGTGATCTTCGATCTGCGCACCAAGGTGTTCGCGCACGTGCAGCGGATGCCGATCGCGTTCTTCACCCGGACCCAGACCGGCGCACTGATCTCGCGGTTGAACAGCGACGTCATCGGCGCCCAGCAGGCGCTCACCTCGACGCTTGCCGGCGTGGTGTCGAACGTGATCACGCTGGTCTCGGTGGCCACCGTGATGTTCCTGCTGTCCTGGCAGATCACTGTGCTGTCGCTGCTCATGCTGCCGCTGTTCCTGTGGCCGGCGAAGTATGTCGGCCGCCGGCTCTCGGCGCTGACCAGGGAGCAGATGAACAACAACGCAGCGATGAGCGCGACCATGACCGAGCGCTTCAACGTGTCCGGCGCGCTGCTGGTGAAGCTGTTCGGCCGTCCGGCCGAGGAGGACACCCAGTTCTCCGAGCGGGCCGGCGTGGTCCGCGACATCGGCATCCGGATCGCGATGATCGGCCGGGTGTTCTTCACCGCGATGATGCTGGTGGCCTCGCTGGCGACCGCGCTGGTCTACGGGATCGGCGGTCAGCTGGCGATCTCGGGTGCGCTGTCCATCGGAACCCTGCTCGCGATCGCCGCGTACCTGGGCCGGCTGTACGGGCCGCTCACCGCGCTGTCCAACGTGCGGGTCGATGTGATGACCGCGCTGGTCTCGTTCGAGCGAGTCTTCGAGGTGCTTGACCTGCCGCCGATGGTCGTCGAGGCCGGGCAACCACGCGCGCTGGCCTCCGGTCCGCAACAGGTGGAGTTCGAGCACGTGACGTTCCGGTATCCGGCCGCCGACGAGGTGTCGCTCGCGTCGCTGGAATCGGTGGCAAGGCTGGATACCACGACCGGGCAGACCGTGCTGCACGACATGTCGTTCCGGGTCCGCCCCGGTGAGCTCGTCGCGCTGGTCGGCCCATCCGGCGCCGGCAAGACCACGACGTCGTCGCTGATCGCGCGGCTGTATGACGTGACCGGCGGTACCGTCCGGATCGGCGGCGTCGATGTCCGGGACCTGAGCTTCGCCTCGCTGTACCAGACGGTCGGCGTCGTGACCCAGGACGCGCACATGTTCCACGACACGATCCGAGCCAATCTGGTCTACGCGAAACCGGACGCGACCAATGACGAGCTGATCGCCGCCTGCCGGGCGGCGCAGATCTGGGCGCTCATCGACAGCCTCCCGGATGGGCTGGACACCGTGGTCGGCGATCGCGGTTACCGGCTGTCCGGCGGTGAGAAACAGCGGCTGGCCATCGCCCGGCTACTGCTCAAGGCGCCCGGTGTGGTCGTGCTCGACGAGGCCACCGCACACCTGGACTCCGAATCCGAGGCGGCGGTGCAGGCGGCACTGGCCAGCGCGCTGGTCGGCCGCACGTCGATCGTCATCGCCCACCGGCTGTCCACGATCAGGGACGCGGATCTGATCCTGGTCATCGAGGACGGCCGGATCGTGCAGCGCGGCCGGCACGAGGATCTGCTCGCCGCCGGCGGCCTGTATGGGGAGCTCTACCGAACCCAGTTCGCCGCCTCCCCGGTCGCCGACGAGGCCGAGGAGCCGGTCGACGAGCCGCCGTCGCTGGATGCGGATGGCGCGGAGTCGGACGAGGGGATCGCGCTGCTCGGTCCCGAGGTGTCCGAGCCGGTCACCCGCTGAGCGGTCTACAGCGCACGGGTCATCCCACCGTCCACCGGGATCATGGCGCCGGTGAGGTAGGAGGCGGCGGGGGAGAGCACGAATGCGGCGACTCGCCCGAACTCTTCCGGGGTGCCGTAGCGGCGCAGCGGGATCCGCTCGGACAGGCGGGCGCGTGCAAGCTCGGCGTTGCCGGTCGCCGCGTCCAGCTCCCGGGTTCGATCGGTGTCGATCCGGCCGGGGAGCAGCCCGTTGACCCGGACCCCACGCGGGCCGAGCTCATCGGCCAGCGTTTTGGCGACCATCGCCAACCCAGGACGCAGCCCGTTGGAGATCGCGAGCCCGTCGATTGGGGTCCGGACCGAGGTGGACAGCACGAACGCGATCGAGCCCCCGTCGCCGAGTGCGCCGGCGACCGCGCGGGCGATCCGCATGCCACCGAGGAACACCGACTCGAACGCATGCCGCCAGTCGGCGTCGCTGACCCTGCTGACCGGTCCACCCGGCGGCCCGCCGACGCTGATCAGCGCACCGTCGAGCCGGCCGAACCGCGCTACCGCGGCTGCGGTCAACCGCTCCGCCGCGCCCGGATCGGCGTTGTCCGCGGCCAGCCCCACCGCCACCTCGGGGGCGCCGAGCTCGAGCGCGGCCTTCTGCACGGCCCGCTCGTCCCGGCTGGACACCAGCACCTTCGCCCCCTCGGCAACCAGTGCCTGCGCGGTGGCCCGGCCGAGGCCGCGAGTTCCGCCGGTGACCAGGTAGACCCGACCGCCCAGTTCGAGATTCATGGGCCCATCTTGCCCTGCCCGCGGGACGCGCGGCCGGGCCTGGCGCGCTAGCGTCGAGACCGTGCACCCGATGACGGACCAAGCG
This sequence comes from Actinomycetes bacterium, assembly GCA_035263265.1. GTDB lineage: Bacteria > Actinomycetota > Actinomycetes > JAKEEW01 > JAKEEW01 > DATAFN01. The sequence goes on along the minus strand of DATFRM010000442.1, from coordinate 2,806 downwards.
GAGCAGGCCGAGCAGACGGTCGCGTCCTGGTTGCGGGCAGCCGACCGAGTCACCGTGCTGACCGGCGCCGGCATCTCCACCGAGTCGGGCATCCCAGACTTTCGCGGGCCGCAGGGCCTGTGGACCAAGGACCCGGCGGCGGCCGCGCTGTTCACCTTCCAGAACTACCTGGCCGACCCGGAGGTCCGGGTCCGGTCCTGGCGGGCGCGGCGGGACAGTGCGGCCTGGCAGGCCGAGCCGAATGCCGGCCACCGGGCGCTGGTCGACCTCGAGCGGGCTGGAAAGCTCCGGGCGCTGATCACGCAGAACATCGACGAGTTGCATCAGCTGGCCGGCTCCGATCCGGAGTTGGTGGTCGAATTACACGGCACCATGCGCTGGGCGACCTGCCTGGCGTGTGCGCTGCGCACTCCAATGCCCGAGGTGCTGGCCCGGGTCGCGGCCGGGGAGATCGATCCGCCGTGCCTGCGTTGCGGCGGCATCCAGAAGTCGGCGACCATCTCGTTCGGGCAGTCGCTCGACGCCGAGGTGCTAGCCACCGCGACCCGGGCGGCCAGAGACTGCACACTGTTCCTCGCCGTCGGGACCTCGCTGCAGGTCTACCCGGCCGCCGGCCTGTGTGATCACGCCGTGGCGTCCGGCGCGCGGCTAGTGGTCATCAACGCCGAGCCGACCCCGTACGACGAGGTGTCCGACGCGGTGCTGCGTACCCCGATCGGTGCGGTGCTGCCGCGCCTGGTCTCAGCCGCGCTGTCCTGAGCCGGCGCGGTAGCGTCAGCGTGTGTACCGGTTCCTGCTCTCGCGGCGCTGGCTGGGTGTCTGGGCGGCGCTGTTCGTGCTGGTCCCGGCGTTCATCGCGCTCGGGCGCTGGCAGCTGGACCGGTTCGACCAGCGGGTCACCACGAACCGGATGATCCATGCGAACCTGGCTGCCGAGCCGGTGCCGGTGGAGCGGCTGGCGCCGCCCGGCACGGTGGTTCCCAGGGCCGAGGTGTGGCGCCGGGCATCCGCGGTTGGGCGGTACGACGAGGACCGGCAGCGGCTGGTCCGCAACCGGGCCAATAACGGCCGGACCGGATTCCACGTGCTGGTCCCGCTGATCACCGAGTCCGGCACCGCGGTGCTGGTGGACCGCGGCTGGATTCCGGCGGGGGAGACCGCGCGCGACACCCCGGCGCCGCCGCCGGCCCCGTCCGGCACGGTCACGGTGGTCGGCCGGCTGCGGGCGTCCCAGCATGGATCGACCGGCGGATCCGACATGCCGGCCGGGCAGATCGCAAAGATCGACATCGGGCGGCTCTCGGGTGAGCTCGGACTCCCGCTGTACGGCGGCTACCTCGAGCTGGTCGAGGAGCAGCCGGCGGCCAGTCCCGCTCCGGTCCCACCCGAGGTACCCGAGCTGTCCACCGGTCCGCACCTGGCCTACGCGGTGCAGTGGTTCCTGTTCGCGATCGGGGCGGTCGTCGGCGTGGGCTACCTGGCCCGGCGCGAAGCACTCGACCTGCGGGCAGCCGCCGCGGACCGGACGAAGGCAGCCGCCGCGGACCGGGCGAAGACAGCCGAGCCGGACCGGCTCACAGCGCCGCCGCGGCCACCATCGCCGCCGTGACCGCACTCAGGTCGTCCGAGCCGATGATGTAGGGCGGCATCGTGTACAGCAACCGGCCAAAGGGGCGCAGCCAGACCCCGCGATCCAGCACCGCAGACTGAACCTTGGCGACGTCGATCGGCCCGGTCATCTCGACTACGCCGATCGCGCCCAGCACCCGCACGTCGGCCACTCCAGGCAGGCCGCGCGCCGGCACCAACCCGGTCCGCAGCGCGCTCTCGATTGCGGCGACCCGCTCCCGCCACGAACCGGCCAGCAGGAGGTCGATGCTCGCATTGGCCACCGCGGCGGCTAGCGGGTTGCCCATGAACGTCGGGCCGTGCATGAACACCCCGGCATCGCCGGCGCTCACGCCATCGGCGACCTCGGCTGTGCACAGGGTGGCGGCCATCGACAGGTAGCCACCTGTGAGCGCTTTGCCCAGGCACATGATGTCCGGCGCCACGCCGGCGTGATCGGCGGCGAACAGCTCACCGGTTCGGCCGAAACCGGTGGCGATCTCGTCGAAGATCAGCAGGACGCCGTGCTCGGCACAGAGCGCGTGCAGCCGACGCAGGTATTCGGCGGCGTAGAAGTACATACCACCGGCGCCCTGCACGATCGGCTCGACTACGACCGCGGCCAGATCGTCCCGGTGTGCGGCAAGCAGCTCGGCGAGCTCAGCCAGATCCGCGTCGGTGACCGGCTCGCCGTACCGGCAACGCGGCCGCTCGGCGAACAGCTGGGCCGGCAGCGCGCCGCTGAACAGGTGATGCATGCCGGTCACCGGGTCGCAGACACTCATTGCCCCGAACGTGTCGCCGTGGTAGCCGCCCCGGATCGTGAGTAGCCGCTGCTTGCCTGGGTGGCCACGACCGTGCCAGTACTGGATCGCCAGCTTGAGCGCGACCTCGACAGCAACCGACCCGGAGTCGCACAAGAAGACCCGGTCCAACCCGGCCGGAGTAATCTCCACCAGCCGTGCGGCCAGCGTCACCGCGGGCTCGTGCGTCAACCCGCCGAACATCACGTGCCCCATCCGGTCGAGCTGGTCGACCACGGCCGCGTTGAGCACCGGGTGGTTGTAGCCGTGGATTGCGGCCCACCACGAGGCCATGCCGTCGATCACCGCCCGGCCGTCGGCCAGCGTGATCCGCACCCCCTCGGCGCTGCGGACCGGGTACACCGGGACCCCGCCACGGGCCGGCGCATACGGAT
>DATFRM010000441.1:0-8660 GCA_035263265.1 Actinomycetes bacterium | reverse complement strand
AGACCACTGAACTACCGACAACGAGAGAAACACACCATGTCCAACTTCACCGTCGCTGACGTCAAGCGGCTTCGCGAGCTCACCGCCGCCGGCATGATGGACTGCAAGAACGCCCTCCAGGAGGCCGCCGGCGACTTCGACCGCGCGGTCGAGATCCTGCGCATCAAGGGCGCCAAGGATGTCGGTAAGCGGGCCGAGCGGACCGCGTCCAACGGGCTGGTCACCGTCGCTCTGGACGGTTCGACCACTGGCGCCCTGATCGAGCTGAACTGCGAGACCGACTTCGTCGCCAAGACCGAGGCGTTCCAGTCGCTGGCGTTCGCGGTGGTCGAGTTTGCGGTCCAGAGCAAGCCTTCCGACGTGCCGAGCCTGCTCGCCGCCGAGATCGTGCCCGGCAAGACCGTGCAGCAGCTGCTCGACGAGGCGAACGCCACCCTGGGTGAGAAGATCGAGATCCGCCGGTTCGTGCTGCTCGAGGCCCCGTACCTGGCAACCTATCTGCACAAGTCCGACCCGAGCCTGCCGCCGAGCACCGGCGTTCTGGTGGCCCTGTCCACCGCCAACGCCGAGGTCGGCAAGGACCTCGCCCACCAGATCGCGGCTATGGCGCCGAAGTACGTGTCCAAGGACGAGGTACCGGCCGACCTAGTTGCCGACGAGCGGCGGATTGCCGAGGAGACCGCCCGCACCGAGGGCAAGCCGGAGCAGGCTCTCACCAAGATCGTCGATGGCCGGGTGGCGAGCTTCTTCAAGGACGTCGCGCTGCTCGAGCAGCCGTTCGTAAAGGACAACAAGCGGACCATCAAGCAGGTTCTGGCCGATGCGGGGGTAGAGGTGCGTGCGTTCGCCCGGTTCAAGGTCGGCCAGTAGGGCAGACTGCCGCACAGATACCTAGGAGCCCGAGGGAGGCCGCGGTCATGGACAAGAGTTCGGAGCCGATGACCACGGCCCCCGGCCATGGCTACCGCCGAGTCGTGCTCAAGCTGTCCGGCGAGGTCTTCGGCGGCGGGCGGCTCGGCGTTGACCCGGACACCGTGCAGACCATCTCACGTCAGGTCGCCGATGTGGTGCGCGCCGGGACCCAGGTGGCGATCGTGGTCGGCGGCGGCAATTTCTTCCGCGGCCAGGAGCTGTCGGAGCGTGGGATGGACCGCGCCCGTGCCGACTACATGGGCATCCTCGGCACCGTCATGAACTGCTTGGCACTCCAGGACTTCCTGGAGCGCCAGGGCGTAGACACCCGGGTCCAGACCGCGATCACCATGGGTCAGGTTGCCGAGCCGTACATCCCGCGCCGCGCGGTCCGGCACCTCGAGAAGGGCCGCGTGGTGATCTTCGGCGCCGGCGCTGGGATGCCGTACTTCACCACTGACACGGTGGCCGCGCAGCGCGCGCTCGAGATCGGCGCCCAAGTGTTGCTGATGGGCAAGAAGGGCGTCGACGGGGTGTACGACGCCGATCCGAAGACCCACCCGGACGCGGTCAGGTTCGACCGGCTCAGCTACGACGAGTTTCTCACCCGTGGGTTGAAGGTGGCCGATGCGACCGCGATCAGCCTGTGCCGGGACAACAAGCTGCCGATCATCGTGTTCAACCTGCTCGAAGAGGGCAATATCGCTCGCGCCGTTCGGGGTGAGAAGATCGGCACAGTGGTCACCGCCTGATCGGCTCGGCCACCGCGCCGCCCGGGCGGCGGACCAGCAAGCCCGACCAACCTGTACAGGAGCCGAAGTGATCGAGGAGACCCTTCACGAGGCCGAGGACAAGATGACGAAGGCCGTCGGGGTCGCCAAGGAGGACTTCGCGACGATCCGGACCGGCCGTGCGCACCCGGCCATGTTCAATAAGATCATGGTGGCGTACTACGGGACGCCGACCCCGCTGAACCAGCTCGCGTCCTTCACGGTGCCGGAACCGCGGATGGCGATCATCACGCCGTATGACAGATCTCAGGTCGGCGCGGTCGAGAAGGCCATCAGGGACTCGGACCTCGGGGTGAACCCGGCGAACGACGGGCAGGTGCTGCGCGTCGTGTTCCCACCGCTCACCGAGGAGCGGCGCAAGGAGTACATCAGGGTGGCCAAGCACAAGGCCGAGGACGCCAGGGTGGCCATCAGGAACATCCGCCGGCACGCCAAGGAGTCGCTGGATCGGCTGATCAAGGATGGCGAGTCCGGTGAGGACGATGTGCGCCGAGCGGAAAAGCGACTCGACGACACCACCCATCGTTATGTCGCGGAAGTCGACGATCTACTCAAGCACAAGGAATCCGAGCTGCTCGAGGTCTGACGAGCAGTGAGCAAGAGGCGCGCCCGCGAGCGTCGCGGACCCGAACACCCAGCGCCGGCGTCGGTCGTCACCCACGACCCGCCGGCCCGGTCACGCGGTCGGGCCGGCCGGAACCTACTGGCCGCGACCGCGGTCGGCGTCGGCCTTGCCGCGCTTGTGCTGGTCTCGGCGTACTTCGTCAAGGTCGCCTTCGTCGGGCTGGCGTGTGTCGCGATCCTGCTGGCGATCTGGGAGCTGGCCAACGCGCTGGCGGTACGTGACATCAGGCCCCCGCTGGCTCCGCTGGCGGTGGGTGCCGTCGGCATGCTGGTGTCCGCCTATGCCGGCGGCACCGAGGCGCTGGTGGCCGCGTTCGCGCTGACCGTGCTGGCGGTACTGCTCTGGCGGCTGTCCGACGGGCCGGAGGCCTACCTGCGGGACACCACGGCCGGGGTGTTCACCGCGGTGTACATCCCGTTCCTCGCGTCTTTCGCCATCTTGATGCTCGTTCCGGACGACGGGGCGGATCGGGTGACCCTGTTCATGCTGGTCACCGTCTGCTCGGATCTGGGCGGCTACGCGGTCGGCGCGCTGATCGGCCGGCACCCGATGGCACCGCGAATCAGCCCCAAGAAGACCTGGGAGGGTCTGACCGGATCGGTGCTCGCGTGCGCCGCCGGGGGTGCCTACGCCGTGATGTTCCTGTTCGACGAGCCGTGGTGGAAGGGTCTGATCATCGGCCTTGCCGCGGTCTGCTCCGCGACGCTGGGCGACCTCGGCGAGTCGCTGATCAAGCGCGATCTCGGTATCAAGGACATGAGCACGCTGCTACCCGGTCACGGCGGGATCATGGACCGGCTCGACTCGTTGCTGCTCACCGCGCCGGTCGTCTGGCTGCTGCTGATCCTGCTGATCCCGCCCGTGCTGTAGCGGAGTGTCTGCCAACCGCGGCGTTGGAGGCCAGCCAGCAGGGGGGGGCGGGGGATTCCCCCGTGCCCCGGAATCGGCGACAACCGAACGTCGGTGTTCCAGCGTGTTCACCTCGACACCGACCTTCCATCCAACGGGGGAGACCACCATGAACGCACCATCCCGAACCACTACACGCACCTGGCTCGCCACCACCGCCGCCGCGCTCGCAGTCGGCCTGACGCTCAGCGGCTGCGGCGGCAACACGAACGACTCTCGCTCGGCCGGGCCGCGTTCAACCGGAACACCGGCCACGCCCAGCTCGGCTCCGACCGACCCGGCTACCGAACTCGGCGAGGACATGCTGCTGACCGAGGATGAGCTCAACGGGGTCGGGCCGGGTTGGCAGCTCGTTGACACCGGCTCCACCGACGATGGCGCGTTCCTGCGCTGCCAGCGGGAGACGCTGGTCGAGCTGGGTGCCAGCGAGGTTCTGGTCCGCACGTTCGAGCGGCCGTCCACCGACGGCCCGACCACGACCGCTGGTCACTTGATCGCGGTGTTCCCGGACCAGGCGTCGCTGGACGCCGCGAACCAGGCGGTCAACGAGTGGCTGTCCAGCTGCGAGGAGCACGCGACCGGCGGCAACGGCGAACCGGGCTGGGTCGCCGGCTCCCTCGTCGTCGACACCGTGCACGGCACCAGGTCGGACCACCCGGGCTCGGGCGAAACCTGGGGCTTCACGTTCGACGATGACCGCACCGACGAATTTGGCTGGTTCGACTCGGTCGGCCACGGGATCGGCTCGCGCTACCTGACCATCGTCAGCTATGGCGACTGGGGGCAGGACGCGGACTACGAGCTCGAGCAGCTGCCGGGCGTGGTGCTGCTGCAGAAGGCGTTGGACAAGCTGCCGGCGTAGGGGCGAATTCGCCACCGGTGAGCACGCCACAGGTGGGAGGGGCGCAGGCCCCTCCCACCTGCGCATGCGGTCCGATCGGGGTTACCCGGATGGGACACTGGAGGGGTCATGACGGTCACCTCCGCCCAGGCCCCGGGCCAGCTGGTCTTCGCCGCACCGCGGCGGGCCAAGCCGCCCCGGCACCTCGCCGATCTCGATCCGGCCGCTCGCCGGGCCGCTCTTGCTGAAATCGGCGAGCAGCCGTACCGGGCCCGGCAGCTGTCCCGGCACTACTTCACCACGCTCACCGACGATCCGAACGCGATGACCGACTTGCCGGCCGCCTCCCGAGCCGAGCTAGTCGCGGCGATGCTGCCCAGGTTGCTCACCCCGGTCCGGGAGCTGACCTGCGACGGCGGCAGCACGGTCAAGACCCTCTGGCGACTGTTCGACGGCGCGCTGGTCGAGTCGGTGCTGATGCGCTATCCGAACCGGGTCACGATGTGCGTGTCCTCGCAGGCCGGCTGCGGCATGAACTGTCCGTTCTGTGCGACCGGGCAGGCCGGCTTGACCCGCAACATGTCCGCCGCCGAGATCGTCGACCAGGTAGTGGCGGGGGCGCGTGCGCTGGCCCGAGGCACGGTCGCCGGCGGACCCGGCCGGGTGGCCAATGTGGTCTTCATGGGAATGGGCGAGCCGCTGGCCAACTACGCCGCGGTGCTGGCGGCGGTTCGCCGGCTGACCGATCCGAGTCCGGACGGATTGGGCCTGTCCCAGCGGAGCATCACGGTGTCCACGGTCGGACTGGTCCCGGCGATCAACAAGCTCGCCGGCGAGGGCCTGAACGTGACCCTCGCGGTGTCGCTGCACGCGCCCGACGACGAGCTGCGCGACACGCTGGTGCCGATCAACACCCGATGGAAGGTGGCCGAGGTGCTGGACGCGGCCTGGTCGTACGCCGCGGTGACCAAGCGCCGGGTATCGATCGAGTATGCGCTGATCCGCGACATCAACGACCAGGCCTGGCGGGCGGATCGGCTGGGCCGGCTGCTGCGCGGCCGGCTGGTGCACGTGAACCTGATTCCGCTGAATCCGACACCGGGCTCGAAGTGGACCGCGTCCCGGATCGAGGACGAGCGGGCGTTCGTCCGCGGGTTGGAGCGGCATGGCGTGCCGGTGACCGTCCGGGACACCCGCGGTCGGGAGATCGACGGGGCTTGCGGGCAGCTGGCCGCGGCACCCTGAGAAACTCCGGGCCATGCCTGCTGCTCACCTGGATTCGCTGGCCTCCGCCCGGCCGGTCTGCTTCTGGCTCGATGACCCGGCTCGTCCCGAACCGCGCCCACCCCTGACCACACCGCGAGCCGGGCCGCTGAGCGCGGACCTCGTCGTAGTCGGCGGCGGGTTCACCGGCCTGTGGACCGCCCTGCGAGCCAAGGAGCGAGATCCGGACCGCGAGGTGGTATTACTCGAGGCCCGCACGATTGGCTGGGCCGCATCCGGCCGCAACGGGGGGTTCTGCGCGGCCAGCCTGACCCACGGCCTGGCCAACGGTCACGCTCGATTCCCGGCCGAGCTGGACACACTGGAGCGGCTCGGCGCGGAGAACCTGGCCGGAATCGAGCAAACGGTCCGGCGGCACGGCATCGACTGCGACTTTCGCCGGGTCGGCGACCTGACGGTGGCGAACGCACCGTGGCAGGTCGCGGAGCTGACCGAGGCGGCCGAACTGGCCCGCGACTACGGCAAGCGGGTCGAGTTGCTCGACGCCGCCGGTACCCGAGCCTTGCTCGACTCACCCACCTACCTGGCCGGGTTGTTCCATCCGGATGAGATGGCGCTGGTCGAGCCGGCCCGGCTGGCCTGGGGCCTCGCCGACGCGGCCGAGCGGGCCGGCGTCCGTATTGCCGAGAACACCCCGGCGCTAGGCCTGGCGGTCGATCGCGGGTCCGGCTCGGTGCTGGTCCGGATGTCGAGCGGCGCCGTTCGAGCCCGCCGGGTCGCGCTGGGCACGAACGCATTCCCGCCGCTGCTGCGGCGCATGCGCCATTACCTGCTTCCGGTGTACGACTACGCGCTGGCCACCGAGCCGCTGTCCGCCGCGCAGCTCGCCGCGATCGGCGGCTGGTCCGGACGGTTCGGCGTCTCCGACGCCGGCAACCAGTTCCACTACTACCGGCTGACCAGGGACGACCGGATCATTTGGGGCGGCTACGACGCGATCTACCACTTCAACAACGCGATCGGCGACGCGCTCGACCAGCGCCCGGCCACGTTCGGGCTGCTCGCCCGCAACTTCTTCGCCACGTTTCCGGCGCTGGCCGGACTGCGCTTCACCCATCGCTGGGGCGGCGTCATCGACACCTGCTCGCGCTTCTCGGTGTTCTTCGGCACCGATTATGGCGGCCGGGTCGGGTACGCCGCGGGCTACACCGGCCTCGGAGTCGGCGCCAGCCGATTCGGCGCCGACGTCCTGCTCGACCTGCTCGACGGCATCCCGAGCGAGCGGACCGCGCTGACCATGGTGCGTCGCAAACCGCTGCCGTTTCCGCCCGAGCCACTGCGGTACGCCGTGGTCGAGGCGACCCGGCGATCACTGGCCCGCGCGGACGCCAACGGCGGCCGGCGCAACCTGTGGCTGCGCACCCTGGATCGGCTCGGACTTGGCTTCGACAGCTGACTGGGCGGAAAGTCGCCAGCTCAGGGGTAGCGCCACGGCCCGCAAGCGAGCACGCTTCGTGCATGGAAGTCCACAGCGCGCTACTCGATCATGTGGTTCTTGCGGTGTCCGACCTCGCCGCGAGCACCCGCTGGTGGGCCCAGGTGACCGGAGCAACGCCGGCGCACCTGCCCGGAGGCGACACATCGCTGCGAGTCGGCGGCCAGGCGATCCGGCTGCGCACGGGCACCCCGGCACCGTTCGGATCGGTCACCGTGTGCCTGGTCACCGATGCGTCGATCCACGACCTGTACGACCGGATCGAACAGCTGCATCTGCGGCACGACGAGGTGGCGCCGATCGCCGGAGCGGGCGGCCCGCTGCAGGCGATCAGCCTGCAGGACCCCGACGGCTACTTCGTGGAGCTGTCCACCTACATCGCCGATACCACCGCCGCGCGCGCCGGGTTCAGCGCCCAGGGAGCCGGTTGAGCCGACTTAGTGCCCGCGGAACCGGTTGACCAGCGCGGCCCGCCGGGACGGGCGGCCGGTTCGCGCCTCCTCGTGATCCGCGCCGATCATCATTCGTAGCCCGGCGTTGATCCCCAACCAGCGCAGCGGCTCAGGTTCCCAGGGCCGGGAGCGGTGCCCGACCCAGGGCAGCCGGACCAGCTCGCTATTCCGGCCGAGCACTAGGTCGGCCAGCGTCCGGCCGGCCAGGTTCGTGGTGCCCACGCCGTCGCCGACGTAGCCGCCGGCCCAGCCGAGGCCGGTGGCCCGGTCGAGCCCGACCGACGCGAACCAGTCCCGCGGAATGCCGAGCGGGCCTCCCCAGCGGTGGGTGACCGCCGCGTCCGCGAGTGCCGGGAACAGCTGTCTCAACACCCGATGCAGTTCGGCGAACACCGCCGGGTCGCGATCGAACTCGGGCTTGATCGCCGAGCCGAAGTGGTACGGCGCGCCGCGACCGCCGAATGCGAACCGGTTGTCCGCGGTCCGCTGGCCGTAGATGATCAGGTGCCGGTAGTCGCTGAACGTCTCCCTGTCGGCCAGCCCGTTCGCCGACCAGAACGCGTCGGGAAGCGGTTCGGTCGCGATCATGAGCGAGTACACCGGCGCGACCGCACGCCGGTAGCCGCGCAGGCCCGGCGTGTAGCCTTCGGTCGCCCTGATCACGAACTCGGCCCGCACCCGCCCGGCCGCGGTCTGCGCTACTCCGGTCCGCACCGCGGTGACCGGGGTCCACTCGTAGAGCGCCGCCCCGAGACCGTCCACCACCCGGGCCAGGCCGCGGACCAGCCGGCCCGGGTGGATCGCGGCGCAATGCGGGGTGAACGTGCCGCCCAGCACATTGGTTGCGCCGAGCCGGGAGCGCGCCTCCGCGGCCGAGAGCAGCATGAGATCCTCCGGACCCGACCCGAACTCCTTGGTCTCGGCTACCTCGGCTGTGGCCCGGGCCAGCTGCACCGGCGTGCGGGCCAGCATGACGGTGCCGCCCTTGGCGTAGTGGCAGTCGATGCCCTCGGTGGCGACCACCCGGCCGACCTCGTCGACGGTGTCGATCATTGCGCGGCTCATCGCGAGCGCCGCCGCTCGGCCGTATCGCCGCGCCACCTCGGCCGGTTCCGCCGGAAACAGCGCCGAACACCAGCCGCCGTTACGACCGGAGGCACCGAATCCGGCTATCTCCCGCTCGAGCACCGCGACCCGGATCGACGGGTCGAGGCGGCGCAGGTAGTACGCGGTCCACAGGCCGGTGAAGCCAGCGCCGACGACCGCGACGTCGACGTCCAGGTCCCCGTCCAGCGCCGGTCGCGGCACCAGGTCGTCGCCCGCGGTCTCGTGCCAGAACGACAGCTCGCGGTAGTCGCGCCCAGTGGTCACGCCCAGTCCTCGATGTAGCCGGGCACCGGCGCCTGGACCC
>DATFRM010000440.1:0-6887 GCA_035263265.1 Actinomycetes bacterium | reverse complement strand
CCGGCGAGCTGATCGAGAGTGAGCTGCTTCGGCAGCGGGGGAAGCCACGGGCTGGGGAGCCGGCCCAGACCGCTTGCGCCAGCTGCCGCCTCGATCGCGGTAGCCAGCCGGTACATGTCGGACGGACTGTGCCCTCGATCGGACCTGTCGGCCCGTGGGACCGGATCCCCTAGGGTTTGCCACGGCTCGACGGTCACTGTCCCAGGCGAGCCGGAGTCAGCCGACGGAATGCGGGTGATCTGCCCGGTTTGAAAGGCTGTCGGGGCGCCGGCACCCACCTTCAGGTACGCCCGGCCGGGTCGTTGCCGCGGAATCCGGGCGGCATCCGGACTGTCGATCACGTCGTACGAGTCAGCCGGATCGGTCATGCGCAACGCGATCCGCATGTTGGTATTCGCGCGAATCTCGGCACTCACCACGCCGGCTGGCCGTTGCGTTGCGAGAACCAAATGGATGCCGAGTGACCGCCCCCGTTGCGCGAGCGCCACCAGACCGGCCATAAAGTCCGGGAGTTCCTCGGCCAGAGCCGCGAACTCATCAACGATGATGACCAGCCGGTTTAGTCGAACCGCGGCCGTTGACCCTGGATCCAGCGGCCGCAGGCTCTCGATGTCCGGCACGCCTGCGGCGCGAAGAACGCGCTCTCGCCGGGCCAGCTCGGCTCGCAGTGAGACGAGGGCACGCCGAGCCAGCAGACCGTCCAGATCGGTCACCACGGCGACGGTATGAGGAAGTCGGGCACATTCGGCAAATGCGGCGCCGCCCTTGTAGTCGATTAGAACGATGGCGAGTTCGTCCGGACGGTTGGCAATTGCGAGTCCGGCCACCATTGCCTCGAGTAGCTCTGACTTCCCCGAGCCGGTGGTGCCGGCCACCAGGACATGCGGTCCATCGACGGCGAGATCTGCCGCAACCGGACCGTCGGCAGCAGCACCGAGCACAACCACGGTCGATCGAGGAACCGCACGCCACCGGTCGGCGATCGCCGCTGGATCTAGCGACTCGAGCCCGAGGATCTCGAGCAACCGCACGGAGTCCGGCAAGCGGATACCGACCGGAGTGAGATCCCGTAACGGTGCCACGGCCTTCGCGAAACTATCCGCCCAAGCCGCCGGGACGAGCTCGCCGCGAGCGATCAGGTTGCTATCGCGGCCCGACTCGGTGAGACGCACCTGCCCGGTCTGACCATCTGTGACGGTCACCGTCGCCGCGCACTCGGTGGGCAATTCGGCCATGGTTGGGGCGACGCAGACGGAGTAGACCCCGAATGCGGGACCGTCCGCGAGGATGGTCGACAGCCCGGCTATCGGCCGTAGCTCACGCGGGCCGTCCCAGACGACCACGACGAGCCGTGCTTCCCCGCCGATCCCGTTTGAGCCTTCCGGCGTCGCGCGGCCGGCTGCGCGCGCTTCGACTAGCGCGGCGAGCTCGCCGACCCGGGCACCTGCCTGCGGTCGGCCCATCCCCAGCAGGCGAGTGCAGTCTTCAGCGACCGGCCGAGTGTGCGGAAGCCAGCGCGTCCAGGCCAAGTCATCGGCGCAGTCGGCACTGATGACCACGACGCGTACGTCTGACGGGCTATGCAATGCGGCGATCTGGGCGATCATGAACCGCAACAGACCTATCGCCGCGGATCGGTCGCCGGACAGGCCGATGACTCCGTGGTGGGCGAGGGAGACGGTGAGTGGTACGCACCTCGACCTGGGTGCGGGAACGGCGGGTCCGGACGGATCGCCGCGTCTGATCGCGATCCGTGCAGGTTGATCGGAAACTCCTAGCCGCAGCAGCAACATGTCGTGGTCGCCCGGTCGGCGTTCCCAGAGCCGTAGCGACGGTCCGGCCACGATTCGCAGGAGACTCGCCGCATCCGGCACCTCATCTCGCCGCAGTGCTGCCTCGGCCTCGACCGCAGCTGCGATCTCGATGTCCACGGCAGCGAGCTGATCTCGGTAGTCGGCTAGCGCACGTCGACGGGCCTTGCCGCGAGACAGTCGTTCGGCGGCTCCGGTCAGTGCCATCGCTGCTACCGGCAGAAGGGTGAACGCGAGCATCTGACCGCCAAAGCGCCATGCCATCGGAACAGCGACGATCAGTGGAACAGCGCTGGCGAGCCACGGAAAGCCACCGGCTTCACGTGCCGGCGGTCGAATCGGCACCACCATGTCGGAGGTGGGCGTCGGTTGAATCATGCGCGGGGCCCGGTTCGTGGCCAGACCGCCAGCGCCGTCCGCCGCGCTTGCAGCGCAGGGACCGGCTGAGTCGGCAAGGGTGAGCATCGATGAGCCGAGCGTCAGCTGGTCACCTAGGCGAATCGGTACCGGGCTGGATCCGACCTGCTGGTCGTTGAGCCACGTGCCGCCACTTGAGCCGAGATCGCGCACAAGAACCTCGAGGCCGCGCCAGCTGATCAGGGCGTGCCGTCTTGAGGTGGCGGCGTCGGACAGCCGGAGATCAGCGCTGCGGCCTCGACCGACGACCGTATCGCCGGCCGGGAGTAAGTACACGGCGCCGGCGGCCGGCCCGGCCACAACCCGCAACTCGATCCCGGTCCGAGCCGTCGGGCGAGCAAGCGTGCTGGTCTGCGTCTCCGGGGACAGCACCGCGCCTTCGATCAGCGGCGGTTCGCCGATGAGGGCGTCGGATGGGAGCAGCCGACCGTCGGCATGCCAGCGGGCAGCGGTGTCGACGCCGGCGATCGCGGCGACCTCATCCCGCAAGGTCGCGAATGAACAACCGGGCTGGGAGTCGACTCGGACATCCTGCTGACCTTCCGGACCTCGGATGGCCATCCTCAGCTGCATCGCTCGACACCTCCTCCCGTACGGCGCCGTCCGGATGCTCGTCGAACGGGTCCGACGTGTCTGCGGCCGGATCACGATCTGTGGACAAACCCGGGGGTGTGGACAACGAACTCGTCTGTCCGCCCATCCGGCTACGGTTGCTCGCGGCACGATCGCCCACCCGCTAGGGATCGGTCGTGGATGCTCGCCACGGGGGCGAGCGAGAGGAGGTCTCGCGCGATGTCGAGCAACATCCGGGTCTCACCCGAGCAGCTGCAAGGCCTGGCGGCCACGGTTTCGGCCAGCTCGGGCTCGATCGACCAAAGCCTGGCGGCCCTGCGGGTGCGTCTCGGCCCGCTAGTCGGTGGCGACTGGGCGGGTCCCGCGGCCGGGCAGTTCGCGGCGATGTGGGAGCAATGGCAGCGCGCCGCCGGCGAGCTCAACAATGCGCTGCAAGGGATCAGTGCGCTCCTCGCTCGGGCCGGTCAGGCCTATGCGCAGAGCGAGAGCGCCATCGCGGCGTCGTTCCGAGGTTGAGATGCCAGCCGCTGCGGCCATCGGCCGCGACCTCGGTAGCCGCTACCACCTTTGTGAGGTCATCGGGCAGGGCGGCTGCGGCGTGGTCTGGCGCGCCATCGAACAGGAAACCGGAGAGCACGTCGCGGTGAAAGTGCTCCGCCGTGAGCTGGCCGACGCTCCCGGCATGCTCGCGCAGTTCATGGCCGAGGCCGAGATTCTCCGGACAGTGAGACATCCCCACGTGCTTGCGATCCGCGATGTGGTTGTCGAGGCCGGCGATATCGCGCTGGTCACCGACCTAATCGAGGGTGGAACTCTCCGGTCGATGCTCGACCGAGCGGGCCCGTTGACCGGTTCGGACGCGACCGCGGTCGCAGCCCAGTTGGCCGCTGGTCTGGCATCGGTACACGCGGCCGGGATCGTCCATGCCGATCTGAAGCCACAGAACGTTCTGCTCGGAACGGATGGCGTGCGGCTTGCCGACTTCGGGCTCGCGCGAATCCTCGGTAGCACGATCAACGGCGTGCGGGGCGGCTCACGGGGTTACCAGGCACCCGAGGTGCTGCATGGTGGGGAGCCAACGCCGTCGGCCGACATATTCGCGTTTGGCTTGGTGCTGTATGAGACATGGACCGGACTTCTTCCCCGCAAGCGAGTGCCGAACGCTCGGGATCGCGCCAAGTTGACCGCGGCCGCTGCCGGTGAACCCGCAGCGCTGGCGCAGACCCTTCTCGATGCCCTGGCCGCCGATGCGCGACGGCGGCCGGCCGCACGTGCGATCGCGACCCGGATCGCGGGCATCATCGAGGCCGAGGATCGATCAGTGACCGGTCTCTCGGCGCAGCCGGCCATGCCCGCGTCACGCCTGCCCGCCGCTGGCCATAGCGATTTCGGCCCGCTGATCGAGCAGTACTCGGGCGATAGCCGGCCAACCGTCCTAGACGAGGGATGGCAGCGACCCAGGCCACAATCGGCAGGCACGGCGACGCAGTACGACCGGCGTCAACGGCGGTCCCGCGGTCGCCGGGCGCTGCTGACCGCAGCGGCTGTCGCGCTCGCCGTCGTGGGCGCCGGACTCGGATATGGCGGTGCGCGAAACGCAGACGCTAGTGGCGCTGCGGAGCCGTACCCAGTGGCCTGGGCGGCGCCCGAAGCCTATCCGGCACCGACCGGGTGGTTGTGCAGTACCAGCGGCGAGCACGGTACGGAGCGATCGGCCTTCCGGCTGGAGGTCTGCGTGCTCGCCGATAGTCGTGACCGCGTTGTCGGGCGGATCAGTGCTGAGCTGATATCCAGCGTCCTGGGTATACGAAACAAGCGGGTGCCGGTTGACCTGCGGATTCGACTCGGAGCGGCGAACGGCTCGGCCAAGCTAGGGGAGGCCGGTTGTGCGCTGGTGCTGACTACCGCACGTCCGATAGGTGACTGCCCACCGATCAAGGTCACGCTGCACGGGCCGGCGAACGTGCGCGCGTTCGGGAGTGTCCAGTTGCAGTCCGGAGTGAGATCGTCACAACTAGTTAGTACACCAGCTGTGGCGATCCAGCCACGATCTGTTATGTGATCGCTACGGTGTGTGCCCAAGTATCGCCATTGGGGCTGGCGAAACGTGGCTGGGGCCGGGACAAGGTGCAGGGGTTGAGCGCGCTCGATCTAGTCGAAGAGGAAGTTCGAGAGCTCGTTAGGCGTCGCGGGGTCGATCCCGCCGCTGATCCGGGTTCGGTGCGCGACCTGGTCGCGGAAGTGCTGACGCATTACGACGAGCGCAGCCTCACCGGTGGCCTGCCTCCGCTTGGCGATCCGGCTCGGCTGGCAAAGGAGGTCTTCGACTCGATCGCCGGACTCGGGCCGCTGCAGCGCTACCTGGACGATCCCAGCATCGAGGAAATCTGGATCAACGAGCCCGGTCGGGTCTTCGTGGCACGAGCCGGACGGAGCGAGCTGACGACGACGATCCTCAGCGCAGCGTTGGTCCGGGATCTGGTCGAGCGGATGCTCAAGCCTTCCGGACGCAGGTTGGACGTGAGTAACCCGTGGGTAGACGCCGTCCTCCCGGACGGTAGCCGGCTGCACGTCGTGATCCCGGACATCACTCGTTTCCACTGGGCGCTGAACATCCGGAAGTTCGTGGTACGGGCTCGCAGCCTGGAGGAACTCGTCGAGCTTGGCACGCTGACACCAGTTACGGCGCGGTTCCTGGACGCCGCCGTCGTCGCGGGCTTGAACATCCTGGTCGCCGGCGGCACCCAAGCCGGCAAGACCACGCTGCTCAACTGTTTGGGCGCGGCGATTCCAGCGCGAGAGCGGGTGATCACCTGCGAGGAAGTCTTCGAGCTTCAGCTACCCGCCGCGGACTTGGTCGGGCTGCAGACCCGGCAGCCCAACCTGGAGGGCGCCGGTGAGGTGCGACTTCGCCGCCTGGTACGGGAGGCGCTGCGAATGCGTCCGCAGCGCATCATCGTCGGTGAGGTGCGGCACGAGGAATGTCTGGATCTTCTGCTCGCATTGAACTGCGGGATTCCCGGCATGTGCACGGTTCATGCGAACAGCGCCCGCGAAGCCGTCGGCAAGGTGTGCACGCTGCCGCTGCTGGCTGCCGAGAACGTGTCCCATGCGTTCGTGGTACCGCTAGTAGCCACCTGTGTGGATCTTGTCGTACAGCTTGCCACGGACGCGAACGGCCGGCGTCGGGTGCACGAGATCGTCGCCGTTCCCGGACGCAGCGAAGCTGGTGTGGTCGAAGCCGAGGATCTGTTCGTGTGGCGGGATGATCGGCTCGTTCGGGCCGAGGGCTACCCGCCGCATCCGGATCGCTTTACCCGGGCCGGTTACGACCTCGCTGACCTGCTGGGAACGGTGATCTGATGATCAGCGGCGCTGGTGGCGGCCGAAGGATCAGTCCATGGGCGCGCTGATCGGGGCCACGTTCGGCCTGGGGTTGCTGCTGGTCTGGGCCTCCAGGTGGCCGAGACCGGTCGCGAGAAGCGTTCCGACGAGGCGGATGCGCTTCGAAGAGATGGTCGCGCAAGCGGGCGTAGCCGGGATCACCCCGGGTGGCTTGGCCCTGTCGTCGGTTGGTGCGGCCCTGTGCGCGACGCTGGTGATGCTGGCGGTGTCACGCGTGCTGCCCATAGCACTCGCATTCGGACTGATCGCCGGCTATGCACCGATTGCCGCGTTGCGCTCGCGATGGCGCCGTCGCCAGAACGAGTTGCGTGAGCTGTGGCCAGAGGTCGTGGACAACCTGGCGTCGGCGGTACGCGCTGGTCTGTCGTTGCCCGAAGCCCTCAGCCAACTCGGTAGTCGCGGCCCGACCGCGCTGCGCCCTCCGTTCCATCGATTCGGCCAGGACTACCGAGCGACCGGCAGATTCGGCGATTGCCTAGACCGACTCAAGGCGGGCCTCGCCGATCCAACCGGCGATCGAATCGTCGAGTCGCTCCGGCTCGCCAGGGAGGTAGGTGGGTCGGAGCTCGGTCGGCTGCTTCGCACGCTGTCCGCTTTCCTTCGTGACGACGTGCGTACCCGAGCGGAGCTGGAGAGCCGGCAGACGTGGACAATCAACGCGGCCAGGCTGGCCGTCGCGGC